>CAZISK010000003.1:13742-38664 GCA_964541355.1 uncultured Candidatus Obscuribacterales bacterium | reverse complement strand
TCGCTTCAGTCGCGCTTTCTCCCGTTGCAGTTGAGCACCGATCACGGCTGAGTTGAGCCGAGCCAGGACGTCACCTTTCTTGACGATGTCACCTTCTTCGACATTGACCGACTCAATCCTCAGACCGCCGACTTCGGAGCCGACGGTTAGCGGATCCCAAGCCCAGACCGTACCAGACAACTTCAACGTACGGTGAATCGACTTCATTGCAACCGGCTCTACGGCGACGGTCAGCACGGCCTGGTCGCCATCATCCTTGATCGGTTTCGAAAAGTTTTGAAAAATGCGAAACCCGAGAAGAGCGACAACAAAGGCGGTTGTGACAAACACTATGACTTTCCAATTCGCTTTTCCGAACGAGACCATCTTATTCCTCACATCGCCGGAATTGGTATCTTCGAATGAGTCGGTCTTCTCTTTTCTGGGGGTTAACTGTCGCATGGTTTCCTCTGTTTGGTCTTAAACCGACTGAATCAGTGACTAGCATGAATTCAAGCCTCAAAATCGAGATAGCGAAGCAAAT
This sequence comes from uncultured Candidatus Obscuribacterales bacterium, assembly GCA_964541355.1. GTDB lineage: Bacteria > Cyanobacteriota > Vampirovibrionia > Obscuribacterales > Obscuribacteraceae > JADYXR01. The sequence continues at coordinate 38,141 of CAZISK010000003.1, read as the reverse complement.
TTGGTCGCTCGGAATCGCTCATGATTCCCGCAAAAACGAGAGAGAGCACCTGAGCGGAAAGCGACTCGAAAGTCTGACCGTGCCTTGCAAAATAGGTCGTAAAAATTGAGCCATAAAGAAGGTTGGAGATGGTCTGCGTAACCTCATCCTCATTAATTTCGCGAAACCGACCGCTGGCTGAAAGAGAGCGAAACAACTCATGCCAGGGTCGAATGTTGCGCTCGCGGTGCTCGAGATATGTCGGCTTCTTTCGATCGCGAAATTCGGCGCGCTCCTGCACGATAAGCTCGATCATCTGAGGATTTTCGTCGAAAAACTTGAGAAACGCTCGAATTGCTTTGGCAATCTGCATAACCGGGTCTTCTCCGGGCATGATTGATCCGTTGATTTTCTTGCTCAGCTCAGCCATACCGCGATCCACAGCAGCAAGAAAGAGTTGCTCTTTGCTTGGGAAATAGTGATAAACAGTTCCTTTTGCTACGCCAAGGCGATCGGCAATCTCCTGGACATCGGTGCTGGCAAAGCCTTTATGGGCAAACAATTCGGTTGCGACGTTAAGAATCTCCTCGCATCGTTGGCTCTTAAGTTCAAGGTTGCGTGGCCTTCCCGGTCCTCGCTTTAGAGTGTTGGTCAAAAGTCCCGCCTCATCATTCTGTCGTTATTAATTTACTGACCCGTCAGTCAATAAAATACCATATTCCGCAACAGTTTGCCAGGCATTCTAAAGCAGCCTTTCACAAGGCATATTTTTTCGTACGCTTAGCTCAAAAAAATGCACTGTCGGTTCCCTTCGAAGCCAAGAATCTCTTTTGGAGGCTTGACGGCTGGCCGCCGGACTTCGCAGAGGATTTTGACCAAATTCGGTTTAACTTTTTTTTCGGGAGGGCTTGACAATGGCCGCCGGATTTCGCAGACGATTTTGACCGAATTCGGTTTAACTTTTTTCACGGGGCTTGACGATGGCCGCCGGATTTCGCAGAGGATTTTGACCGAATTCGGTTTAACTTTTTTCGCGAGGCTTGACGATGGGGCCACGGATTTCGCAGAGGAAAGAATGCAAATTAATCATCAAGAGAACTGATCCAACTCTTCAAAGATCAAAAAATTCTGATTGGTGAGACTTGGTCAAATCCTTTACGGGACAAAAAATAGCCCTAAACGAGACTTCAGCTTCTATTACTAACTGGCGGCAGCCAGCGGATAGAGCGTCTTCTTGAATTGCTCTAACCACTCCAGCTCGACCTGACATACGTTCAAATCGGCCTTGAACGCTGTTCTTGCCAGTTTCATGTAAAGAGACCTGGCCATGCCACCATAATTGGTTTTCATCGAGTTATCATATATGTCGAGAATTCTGACTAATAGTGGCATTTCCCCTGGCTCAATATTTTTCGAAGCACCGAGGAACATCTGTCGTAGACTCTGAAGACTTCCGTTCGAACCGAAATACATCAGCGTCGGCGCCAGGTCATGAAACAGCTCCAACTCTCTTTCATCAACGACGGAGTCAACGAGGACCGCTTGAGCACAGTAATTGGTAAAAGTTTTCCTGACAAAACCTTCCGTATCGCTCAGTCCATCCATTTGAGACAGCTGGGGCACTGACCTTATTACTTCGCCGGCAGGACCTACAAAATCAGATACGGCTTTATTAAGGTCGGCTATGAGCGAGATACTCTCCGGCTGTATACACCTCGCAGGCGATCGGGTCGCCATGACCACCTCCGTCCAGAAATTATCGAACTCTTGTACAAGCGCTGATTCCCTCGTACCTGGAGTGACAACTTGAGTAAGGACCACAATGACAAATTTCATCATGAGCTCTTTGTACATCCGCGCAACCATGGTTCCATACACAGCATCGTACCCTCTGAGGAGGTTGAGCGAAGTGGTCGGCGGCTCGCAGTACAACTGATTTGAGACAGCCAGGTTGGCGCACCAGCAGTGGAACTCATCCGCGGTCGCGGACGTTCCCCTTTTCGCAACGTGATCGTACAACGCGCCAAAGAATGCATACTGACTTGCTGTCATGCCACCGGTCGATGCATGTACAACCGTAGCAATATGCAAAATATCGCTTGCAAATTGATCGACCGCGACAAAACTACTGCCAGAAGGCTGTCCGGACTCCGACAAGCGTTGGTTCATAGGACCAGATATGGTGGCAACCACCAGATCGAACAGCTGACATACGTCTTTAGCGTGCGTTGAATTTTGGTTCATAACTCTAACCTTCTACTAATAATTTTGGTCGACAACTCTCCGGCGGACATAACCCCACACGGGCGGCGGGCTTCGATATCAGCTCGCCGCACGCGTGGTGCTCGACTTGTTTACGCAGCCTGACGAGTCAGGAGGGGATGGGGGCTGGCCGGCGTGTATCGCCCCTGCTTACCGGGTTCGAAGCATCGGGACGGTGTGGGCAAGTGACAAAGACCTCGTTGCAGTTGTCTTCCGAGGTGGACTTGCAGCATTCCCAGCGCTTTCTGGGCAGAACCGGCTTCGACCAGCTCTCTACCCAGTTGCTTCAGGTCTTCGCCTTCCTTGCGTCTCGCCAGAGCCTCATTGCGCTCTTTCTCGGCTGAGGTGAGCTCAGTCTGGCCTTCGGCGACCATTTGCTGACCTGCCAGTTTGGAGATCATATTTTCACCGACCTGCTTCTCTCCCTCGGCCTTGAGGGTGGTACCGCTGGCGATTTCACTTACGCCCTCCTTCTTGAGAGCACCGCCATCGGCGATCTCCGTTTCACCTGCCTTCTTGAGATTCTGGCCGTCAGTGATCTCTTTCTGTCCATCCTGTCGAAGCGCTTTGCCCTGGGCTATCTCATCTTTCCCCTGGAGTTTGAGGGCATCGCCTTTGGCGACTTCAGCCTGTCCCTCCTTCTTCAGGGCCGTGCCTTCTTTGATCTCGGCAGTGCCGGTTTTCTTGACGGACTGACCTTCGGCAATCTCGCTTTGACCGTCCTTTTTCAGGGTGGTCCCGGCCGCTACTTCCTGCTGTCCGTTCTTTTTGAGCTTGCCACCATCGGTGATGTCGCGTCCGCCCTCTTCCTTTTGCTTTTTCCCGAGGGCAATCTCGTCCTTACCCTCCTTCCTGAGGGTCTCGGCCTGTTTGATCTCGGCCAGTCCTTCAGCTTTCTGAGCCTTGCCTTTCGCGACCTCCGCCAGTCCTTCCTTCTTGATTGGGGTACCAGCGGCGACCTCAGCCTGTCCTGCTTTCTTCAGAACCTTTCCATCAGCAATTTCGGTGAGCCCATCCTTCTTCAGGTTTTCTCCTTCGATCCCGTCTTGTTTGCCCTGCTTCTTCAAGGCTTGCCCTTCTTCGATCTCGTGCTTGCCTTGCGTCTTCAGATTTTCTCCATCGACGATCTCCTGACGTCCTTGTTTTTTGAGCTCTTCTCCTTCGGCGATCTCCTTGCGACCAGTCTCCTTCAATGCGCGGCCTTCCTTGGCCTCATTGACGCCTTCGGTCTTGAGCTGCGTACCTTCTTTTTTCTCACTCTCCCCGTCTTTCTTGAGTGTCTCGCCGTCGGCAACTTCAGCGCTTCCCTCTTGCTTCAGCTTCTTTCCTTCCTGGACTTCCTGCTTACCTAGTAGCTTCAGCTTCTGCCCTTCGGCTGTATCGCGCTTCGCCTCTTCCTTCAGGTTTTGTCCTGTGCGGACTTCCTGTTGTCCTTCGGTTTTCAAAGCACGACCTTGGGTGATCTCCTGATTGCCTTCGGTTCGTAGAAGGGTTCCGTCAGTTACCTCCTTTTGACCCTCTTTCTTGGTCTTTTGTCCATCGGCAACTTCGCTCTGCCCTTGCAACTTCTCAGCGGCGCCTGCCTGCTTGAGCGCTCGACCCTCCTTGACCTGACTTTCACCAAGGGTTGCTTGTTTGGAAGCATCCTGACGCAAAGTGCAGGCATCTGCCAGCTGTTGGTTACCCAGAGCGACCTGAGCTTTCCCTTCCGTCACCTGATTTTTGCCCAGAGCTATTTGGCTCTTACCGTCAGCTACTGTCTGCGTGCCGGCTTGTTTGAGCTCCAGCGCTTTTTTGGAATCTGCTTCAGCAGCCTTAGACTTTGCTTCGGCCTTCTGCTTCAACTCCTGCTCCAGCTGCTTCTTCTCTTGTCCTAACTTGATCTCTTTTTCGGCTTGCTTTTGCAGCTCTTCATTACAGCCGGCAAGCTCTTTGAGGCGCTCACCATTCTTGATGAGTTCGTCTGCACCAGCGCCTTCGAGTTTGGCCTGCTCTTTCAACTTTTCAGCTTGCTTCCTCTTCTGCTCGGCATCTTGCTCCTTTTTCTCACCGGCTGCTAGCTGCTCATTACCCTTCTTGACCTTGTCTTCTCCGCTCTTGATGTTGTTTTCGCCCTGAACGATCTTTCCTTGCCCCTCAGCAGTGTTGCGTTTGGAGTCTTGTTCAAGTGCGTCGGCTCTCTTATTTTTCTCTTGAGCATCTTTGATGTTGTTCAAACCCTTTTGCTCGAGAGCGGTGCCGTCGGCAATCTTTTTATCGCCGGAAGCTATCTTCGCTTCACCTGATTTGATGCGAAGATCGCCTTGCTTGACCTTTTCTGTTCCGGCGGCAACTTTCTGATCGCCGGCATGAACTTTCTGTTCGCCAGCAGCGATTTTAGTATCGCCACGCGCTATTTTGTCATTTCCGCTGGCGATCTTGTCGTCGCCCCTCTTGTTCTTATCCGCACCAGCAGCGATTTTTTGATCGCCTTGTTTGATTTTGTCTTCGCCTGTGGCAATCTTATGGTCGCCTTGTTTGATTTTGTCCTGGCCGGATTCGACCTTCTGATTGCCTCGAGCAATCTTGCCGTCTCCGCTGGCGATTTTTGCTTCGCCTTGTGCGGCTTTGCGATCGCCTGAGACAATCTTAGCGTCGCCTTGCTGGACTTTGTTTTGCCCGGAATGGATCTTCTCATCGCCCTTAACAATCTTGGCTTCGCCGCTTTTTACCTTCTGCTCGCCGCTTGCGATTTTCGCTTCACCGCTTTTTACCTTCCCATCACCGCGAACGACTTTGTCTTTGCCACTGGCGATTTTTTGTTCACCGCGAGTGACTTTGTCTTCACCGCTCTTGATCTTCTGATCGCCGCGTGTGATCTTGTCTTCACCGCTCTTGATTTTTGCGTCACCTTGAGCAACCTTGTGTTCACCACTAGTAATCGTGCTTTCGCCTTGCTTGACTTTCGCCTGGCCACTGGCCAGCTTGTGGTCTGCGCGTTCGACCTTGTCGGTGCCGCTCTTGATGTGCCGATCGCCTGAGGCTATCTTGTCTTGACCGCCTTTGATCTTCGCATCACCGCGTTTTATGTTTTCGTTACCGGCTGCAATTTTTGCGTCGCCGCGAGAGACTTTATCCTCACCGCTTGCAATCTTCTTGTCTCCGGCTTTTACCTTTTCATTACCGCTTTCTATCTTCTTATCACCGCGCGCGATTTTAACCTCACCCTGCGCGATCTGCTTAGCAGCGCTTGCCACCTTGCCTTCACCACTAGCCACTTTCGCGTCGCCTTGTTGAACTTTCTTGCCACCACTTTCAATTTTGCTGTCACCTTGTAAGACCTTGTTCTGTCCGCTGACAATTTTAGCATCACCGGTGGTGATTTTGTTTTGACCGCTTGCAATCTTCCCATCACCATCGGCGATCTTCTTCTGGCCTTCCTGAATTCCATTGTCCGACGTTCTGACGACATCGTTGCCTTTCTGGATTTTCTTGATAGCTGAGTCGACTTTGCTATCCGCAGTTTTTAACTTCTCATTGCTGTCCAGTACAATGGCATCACCTTCTGCATTTTTCAGATTGCCCAGCTTGATCTTCCTATCGCCCTCTTTGATGTTGCGATGTCCAAGACGCTCAAGTCGAGCACCGAAGCGATCGTCAAGTCGCCACGGTTCATACTGTCGATGCATAGCACTTTCCGGACTGCGGTCTGAGCTTGTAGTTTGATCCGTTGGTAAGTTAGTAATGTTGTCTATCAGTTGAACTTGAGGACCAAAGTCCTTCAGCGACGAGTCTTTATCATCACTCCGCAGTCTCATTCTGTGAAACTCGTGATTGAAGCTTTGGTCGGAGCTGTTAATGTCCAGTCTTTGTATTTGATTGTTATCTCCAGAGTTGCCCTGTTCAAAATTTTGCACGGTCATGACGTACCTCCTAGGCGTAGACAGCCCGCTCCGGAGCGTGCCGAGACACTCCGACTTGGTTCTTTTTGTTTACCAACGTGGTTGAACATCGCGAACTCGTACTCACCGCTCACGCAGTGAGATCACGCACAACTTTCCACGAAGTAAAGCCCTTTTACGGGTCTCTCTTCCTCGTTTGGCGACGTACGTCCCGCGAGTCAGAATGACCGGGGATTGCCCACACACATATGTTTAGTAAAATGCGAATCTTTTGTTTAGTAGACGAAGTTCAACATGGTGTCTTACGACACCACGGCTAAGGCTTGACCAAAATTTGTCAAAACCTCCTTTTGCAGAGAAACTACTTCCGTTGAAGCGGAAGCGGTCAAGCATAGGATTTTATTGAGATCTGCTTAGTAATCGAATCAAACGCGGAGTGCATCTTCTGCATTGAGCGGGAGAAGCACGACACAGGAACGGCAAAAATGTTTCGATATGGTGGCATTCTATGATCGCCTTCGCCGGAAGTCAACAGAAATTTGCAATTTCAACTATCATTCTGCAAAATTTTCACAGAGTTCTCACATTTCAATTCGGACAACTTGAATGCTGATCGACGTGTAACTGGCTTATAGTCAGCATTTCAGACAAGCTTCCACGAGGCGTTTTTGCTTACATAGTTATCACACTAGAAATGCAAAGCAACTAGTGGATTTTCATACTTACCCGCCTGTTTCGCGTGTAAAAATGCCATACGGGCATCTTCATATCGTCCAGCTTCGGCAAGGGCAGTTGCCTTCATTAAAACAGCCTCTCCCGATGATAGTTCTTCTGCAACCTTCGCTAATAGAACGTTAGCCTGTTTATCCCTATTGAGCGCGTAGAAAACTGTAGCCCGTTCGTAGCCATCGTAGTCTTCCCTATCACCGGGTTCATCATACTCTCTGCGATAGGCTTCCCATGACTTGTCGAGCTCCTTCAAGGCGTCCCGATAATCATCTTTCTCTATCAATACTTCTATTCTGATCTTGTAGTTACTAAAGCTATTTTCTATAGAGATCGCATGATCAATATCTTTCAGAGCTTGATCAGCCTGATGGTTGAAGAGATACACCTTCGCTCTCAATGCATAGTTGTCGGACGATCTGTCTTTGGAGATCAACTTGTTGGCACCGCCGATAGCGGCACGAACGGCCGCGCGCTCTTGCGGTGAGGTTGCGCCTGATTCGGAAATCTTTCTTACAACCGAAGCATAACGGATCTGTGTTTCGGGATTGTCAGGACTGCGCGTACTGAGCTTTTCAAGCCAATCGCAAGCTTCATTATAACGCCCCCTTTCACACAGGACTTCCGCAAAGCCTGTCCCGGTAAAGCCTGAATATTTGCTCAAAAGAGAGTTTTGCATTCTCAAGGCATCTTCGTACTTGCCATTATCCAGAAGTTTCTTGGCATAATCGGCGGCAAAACTTTCAAGGCCGAAAACATAAATATCGGGAGACAATTTTGTCGCGTACTCTTCGTCTTCCAATGCCTTCTCAAACTGCCCAAGAGAGAGATAGAGATCTGCTCGGGCGCTGAATGCCGAGGCAAGTCGGATGTGTTCACTCGTTTTTACCGCTGAGCCCACAGTCTTCGACAATGCAGCAAAGGGTTGCCACCACGACTGAAACATGGACTCCCTTTGGAGGTCAGATATCAACTTGTTGAAACAGTCAAGCGCCTCTCTCCTGCGGCCCATCTGCGCGAGAAGCTTGCCCTTTTCTTCCAGCGTGGTGGTGTCTAGAGCGATCGCCTTATCTTAGATTGCCAGCGCTTTTTCGTATTTCTTGCCAGCGATCAACACATCTGCTTTTTTCTTTGAGAGCTGAACAAAATTGTTTGTAGAAAATTGAATCGCTTGATCTAAATCATCCAGGGATTCCTTGTTCTGGTGCCGACTTGCATACAAGTCAGATCTTTTCTCATACAAGTCTGAGTCAGTCGGTGTTAACGCAATCGCCTTCGACATCTCATCTATAGCCAGATCCAACTTCTTCGATGCTTTAAAAGCCTCGGCTCTAACCGTGTGTCTCTTGATGGTATGGATTCTCTTGAAGCGCTTTCAGGGCAAACGCAACAGCTTCTTTCTCTTTGCCCTGCTTTTGCCTTATCTCGGACAATCCAATCCAGGCACTTGCGGCGTCATCACCAAAACCGTTATCCATAGTCAGCATTTGCCGAAAATCCGATTCAGCATCCGAAAGCTTTTCCTCGCCCAGCAAATAATGCGCGCGTCCCTTTAAGTAACTAGATTCGCGTGAAGTATCGATTGCTCTGCGATAGAGGTGCTCGGTAAATTTTTCGGAAGCGCCGAGACTATCTGAATAGCCTGCCAGTGTTGAGTATAAGAGAGGAATTCGAGAATCGAATCTTTTGGTTTTTAACCTTTCAGGAGCGTTGCTGATAGTCTGTTCAGCTTGAACATAGAGCAACATGGGCTGGATCAGTCCCAGCAGCAGCAAGATCACAAATGCTCCGCTGCAAACTACCATTGTTCTGACCATTCGCTTCGGAAAAGCCTTCAGTTGCTGCGGTATCGCCCCTAGTGTCATAAGACATTTTTCAAGCAACGGTTTTCCCGACGTGTCAGGGTAGCCGGGTCGAAAGACAACTACACGTTTGCAAATTTTGTCGCAGAGACTCTGACGTCTGGAGTCAAAAATGACCATGCAAAAACAGGCAAGTATCGAAAACAGATACACCAACTCTGCGATTGACTTATGAATCCGCAGTCAGGGCAACTTGCACTAAGGCGAATCCTGGTTTGTTGTTTTTCTTCGAACATATGAAATGGTAAAGCGAGCTGGTCACGCAGGCATGATAAGGCGGCTCTCTTGACATCTAACATTATGCACCAACATTCTTAATAAGTCGGTGTTATTCAAAGAAGTCGGTGCAGTTTGAAGGGCAAATGACCTGCAAAAAAATTAGACCGAATTCGGTCAAAATTGATTGGCAAAAACGAACGCATTTGGCTCACGATCTCGAATAAAACAAGAGATATCTACTTCCCGCCCAGCCGCATCAACAGGTCCGCTAAGGGAGGCTTGGTATAGTCGAGCTTTCGGCCTGCTGCCAATTCCTTTTCGATAAAAGCGAGATCTGCTTTTAGCCGAGCGAGAGCCTTGACATTCTCGGCTGTTGGACGTTGAGCACAGACGACGTTCAAGCGATCAATAGTCACTTGCAATAGTTCCGGAAGGGTACCCAAGGGTTCTACTTCCTTCACTGGTTTGGTGATCATACGTCCGTCTGCGCGCACGGTAAAACCGGGCGGCAATAGTCGGTTGAACTGCGGTTGAGTCAGATCAGTTCCAGCCTTCATTTCGCGTTGCACTAACTCAAAATCCGCCTTGGCTTTTGCCAGTGCTGCGAGATTAAGAGGCGTCGGACTGTCGGCACATATGATGGTGAGTCGATCGACACTCATCTTCATATAATCCTGTAGAGTTCCATGTTCAGCGGACACTTTCGCCGTGGTTATGCGACCGTCCGGATGCAGTTCCAATCCTGGGATAAAGCCTTGCGCTTTATCCAGAAGCACATTACCCTGAAAGTCCCTTACGTTAGACGACGTATTCATCAGCGAATTGAACTCAACTGTGGCCTTACCATCTGCATCTACCTTCCACTTGGGTGCTGTGGCGGACACCGGATCAATCAGTCGCTGACTCAGATCGTTATATGCGATGTCTGCCATCTTCAACGAGCCCATTAGATTCTGAATTGAAACAGCAATGTTAGCCACATGCGCTGGTATTGCCTCCTTGCGCCCATGCAGCTCTGCCATGTAGTCGCACAGCTTTTTGTAGTAATCCTGGCAAACCTTAAGCTCAGTTGCCACGTCCTTAGGACCGACTTCACAGACATCTGGATTCTTACCAGGTTTGAACGGCAAGAAGCCAACCTTACTTAGAAATTCTGCAGTAAAGCCTGTGGACCCAACCACAGGAAATGCATTTTCATTCGTGCGCTCTATCGGTTTACCCAAGTGATTTTGTCCTCTCCAGGTATGTCCGGGCTCCACCCGTCCCATAGACGCTGCCATCGCTTCGGTTGACTTCATAAAGTCGGTTACGTAATTCTGAGCTCGCTTCAAAGAATCTCTGTGGGTGAGTATGTGGGCACCATCACCGATGCCTTTGTCATCATTCGCCCAGAAATCCTTACCACTTTTCTCTTTGTCGCTGGTTGCCTTCTTGGAGAATGCGTAAAAGTCTATTGGTCTAACTTGACCTGAAATGGTATCAATGAAGATACCATCAATATTTCCATGATCGGCGAACGATTGCTTGCCTGTCGGCACGAAAACCCAAGACTCGTAACCCGGAAGGCCTCGCGCCATAGCATACATGACAGATAGACTGTTGTTCGTATCACCACCCAGACTTCCGTCATACTTGACCCCGCCGGCCGCTTCCAGATATTTTCTCGTAATGAACTCGAGTACGTCGATTGAAACTTTGGGATTTTGAGCCGCTTCCGACAACGCTTTGAACGGAAAGGCGGCGTTCGGATACAGATCAGCACAACCATAGAGATCGGCTAATGCACTAGCTCGGTCCAATTTACCTTCGGAAGCAAGCTTTCTGACCACCTCGACGGCATCGACGGAATCCTGGACACGACTCAAGAACCGAGCTAACGCATCGGCGGCCTCAGTCCTTGTGGAGCTGTTCTTACCAACATGGTAGCAAAGGGTTTCGTCCAACACTTCCTTCATCTTCAACAACTGGTCTTTCGACAGTCCCTTGAATTGATCACCTCGACCCGCCAAAGCTTCATTCAGGGCGTCGCGCAGCTGTAAAGCTTTTTCCGCAAGTTCATGCTTACTCTCGATTATGACCTTCTGAATCGGAATCAGTTCCTTAATGCACTTTGCGAGCATTTCTTCCTGCTTCGTTCTCTTGGGCGAGGCTCCGTTTTTTTCGATACTTTTGAGCATGGCGCTCAAATCTCGTACGAGATCGATATTGTCTCGCGTCTTACCAGATGCCACCACTTCCGCGATCTTGGGCATTCGTGGTCCGCCGGCAAGAATAAGATCAAGCCCCTCCAAATAGCGTTCCAATTCAGGATTTATCTCCTTTTTGAACTGACCATTGTCGGAGTCTCTCAAAGCACGCAGCCGTAGCAAGTTCAGAACAAAATCTGCTTCTCGTTCGCTCATGCTCTTAGTCGCCTCGATTAACTCTCGGGCATTGACCTGCCAAACCTCGTTGCCGGCATATTGCTCGTTTAACTGTTTCACCAATTTTGCTCGTTGATCGACGGCCGCTCTTACGTTATCGCCACCCATTTGCCCTTCCGCAACGGCAAGCTTTTCACTCGGTGTCATTGCTTCGTAAAGCGCCTTCATTCGAGCATTAACACGAGACATACTCGCGTTCAGTGCATCGGTTAACACTTTCTTGGCCGTAACGGGATCGACACTTTCTCCGCGCTGCATCTGGTCTAACAGAGCACGCACCTCGGTCGGCAGTGGCTGCCCAAGTACGTCGCGCGCATACGCCGCATCTTTAGCAAGCCGATCGAGCACTTCAGCCGCCTTGCCTTGTTGGACCAACAGGTGCGCAGTGGAGACTTTACTCGCCAACACTTCGTTGGCGGTGTAGTCGGCAACCTTTGTCGATTTTGCTGCCGCTTCCAACGCGGCGACGCGATCCGCATGGTCAGCGGGAGGTTTGCCCTGGGACTGAGCTGCCTTTATTGCGCTATTCGCCGAGTTTGAATGTATTTCTCTGCCGGTACGCTTCTGGAATTCAAGTTGCAGCTTTTCATAATCGGCACGTTTTGGACCACCCGGAGCCATAGTAGGTAGGAGGTCAAAGGCAAGCTGGGTGGCAAGTTCAAAATCGCTCCTGGCAATGCTCATCTCGCGAGCAACAAATTCACCAAATTTCTCAGGGGATAGTCGGAGCGTCTCCGGTGTAAAAGTGAGCTCTCCGGTCTTGGAGTTATATCCGGCCACGGCGTTCGGATCAGCGTTGTATCTAACGACAAGTCCAACGCTTTGTCCTTTCTGCATGCTGTTGATGCTCTTCATCGAGCTATTCACGCTATCCGTAAATCGGGCTATTTCGACTGGTAGATTAGCCGCAGCCGCATTGGCGCGAGCCCTGGCCTGCATCAGGTTGTCGTATGCTTGCTGAAGCTTCGCCTCACAAGCACCGCTCGCCAGTCTCGCCATGGCGATAGTTCGACATTCATCAACGTTGCGTCCCGGAAACTCACTACGCAGACTTCTTATCTCTACCTCTAGAAGTTGATTCAATTCGGCTTCCCACCTGGCTGCTTCTCGCTTGGCCACCTCGGCTTGCTCGGCCGCTTCCTGCACCTTTTTCAGAGAGGCTATTCTCTCAGAGATCTCTTCCGCCTTCATCTTGAATGGCTTGAGCTCACTGTAGTTATCTGGTTTGGGCGGCTCATAGACTTCCGGAGCTTTCGCCACCTCCTCCGGCGCCGTCGGCTTGCGCAATCCGGCTACGACTTTGTTGAAATCCGCAATCGTGATATCGGGTTTGGTCAGTGCAGGTTTAACCTGCGTGGTCCAGACGTCATCAGGAATCTTGAATGTTTCTTTCACTCGATCGACCGCCTCGATGAGCCGATTCTGTTCCGGCGTACGCTTCTCAGGCGGGAGCTTGGCCGCTTCTTGATAGGCTTGTGAGGTGCCAACCTCTCTTGCGGTTTCCATCATCAACTGCTTGAGCCTTTCAGCATGATCTCCTGTAGCGCGTTCCAACTTGATGGCAATGTCTCGTATCTGATCTGGACGCGACAAGCGGGCAACTTCAATTGCTTCTGCAAAAGCCTTATGAAATTCTTTTGGATTTAAACCTTTGGCAATGAGCGGATCGATGAAAGCTTTTCTTATCGAAGGCGGCAGCATATCGATAATAGGTTGGATCTCTTGCAAGATCTCCGGCGGATACTTTTTGATGGTTTCCCACGGGATACCATTTCCGGTCAGTTCAACGGCAAGGCGAGCAGTATCCACTATTCGCCTGAGCTCCGTCGGGTTGGAGCCTTCCTTTTTGGTAAGCACGGGATCGACAAAGTGCTCGCGCACTTCTGGTTTCATACTAATGATGTCATGCGCTAAAGCGAGCCTGCGGGCATACTCCGTCATTATCTGTGAATTAGCGTCAGGACGCGGTCTTTCGCCGACGAGGTCACGAACTCTGGCAGCTACTGCATCCGGCAGTTTGGCATTGTTGATCGCTTGCTCGATCTCGACACGCGCCTCTTCTACCTGCTTACGGCAGGTGGCATCGACTTCGATTAACTTACCGTCGACCAGATCGCGCGGCAATTTGCTACCTTCTCCAGCCTGTCTTCCTGTCGCTCCCTCGAAAGTAGGTCTGGGAGCACCACCGACTGCTGCTTCCGCGGGGACGAAGTTGAGAATGATCGACTTGCCGTGTAACGTGGCACGCACGTTTCCATTGGGCAGCTCCTCCAGTTTCACCACATCTTTGATGTTGCTTTTCTCAATTCGCCCGGCAAACTCTTTCATGAAGGCCACTTTGTCGATCGGTATCTCCATTGTGTTGCGACCGGTCCAACGCGGCATTACACTGCCGAAGTCTCTCACGTTTCTATAACCGATCCGTCCTCCCGTAAACGCGGTGAGAACAATGGCTGCTGCGGTAAGCTCCGCGTAGAAGTTTTGTTCGTCTGCTTGTTTCTGGATCGAATCATACGTTGCATGCGATCCAAAACCGAAGGCATGTTGATGCCCGCACTCTATAAGCCAACGCTGTACCAGCGGCCACTCCGCCTTTGGTATACCCTGCATTGCCGCCTGCAATCCCTTGATGGAGGGCTGAGTCTGGTTGATTATATTAATCACACCGGCTCTGGCAGCTTGCTGTTCGGCAGCACCGGAGGCTCCAGTAATACAGGAGAGGCCTTTGCCCAGGATGTGTCCATAGCCAAAGAGCACTAGTTGTAGTACCATATCCGCCGCAAACTGCTTGCCATAGGCTTTGGCAACCTCATCCCAAGCCGGTCCTGGGACGAACTGGCCGAGCTTGGCGTTGTAAACAAGATATCCCGAGTCGCGAAGCCCTTTTTCATTCTGATACCGCCTGTAAGCGTCTCCTACTTGAGCTCCGCCGGTACCGTTCCAGTCAAGTTGATAAGAAAGCTCGGCATAGCCTTCTCGAATCAGAATGCCACCACCTGCGATGATAGCCATACCTGCAATTGCCAGAGGAAGGCCTGATCCGAATGTCGTTACTGCGACGGCCGCGGCGAACCCGATTACTGCAACAGTTGGTACGACCTTGTCTCTCACCCAGGTCAAGAAAGTTGTTTCATCGAAACTGCCCGTATTGAGAAGGCGAATCATCTCCCGGAACTGTTTCATCGTAGCGCCTTCAGGATCGAAAGTCTGAATGATCTTGTCGAGCTGTTTTAGCTGGTCATCAAGGACTGCCTTGGCCTCCGCGTCCGTGCAAGCGTCCCTCATTTGCTTGAGCTCTTCGTAAACCAATCTCAGTTTTGGCAACTCTAATTGAATTTTTTCGATCGCCGGTTGTAATCCTTCCCGGGGAATGATGCACACGCCGATGTGCAGCTCTTTGATCGCCTTCGCTTTGTCGGCGGGATCCCCAGTCAGCTTGGCCTTTTCCCACAGCTCAAAGAATTTGTACTGTTGCAGGCGCTCCATAAAAACTCGCGCCACTGGATCGCCGTTCTGATTCATCTGCTTCAAGCGCTCTACGAGCGGTCCTAGTTTTTCGAAATCGTGCTCGCGCATGATCTCCAGACCAAGATCGCTTGCCGGACTCTTCACGTGTCGGCTGATCAAGCCTCGCACGTGATCTACAAGCTTTTCGCTCCTGGTATCCCCGGCGACACCAACCTGCGCGAGTACCTGTATTTCTCCCCAGTACTTACTTATCTCGGAAGCAGCCAGGGTACTTCTGGCGATGGTGGGATGCGTGTGTATAGCTCGGAGTGCGTCATTGACCAACATCCGGTGTTGTGCGTGCCTGAGTTGGAAAGAGTCATAATTTGTTCCGATGTATTTCGAGTCGGTCCATAACTCACCACATAGAGTGCGCTTCGCTTCAGCAAGGACGTGAGGCATTCCGTAAGAGTATGTCGGCAAGACCGGATGGGAGGTCAGTCCGTTGGCGTACAGGCGTCCCCAGGCTCCGCGCTCCCAGGCTTCGAAACCGGTGCCGACCAGAGCTGTATATGAGGAAGGAGAGAATGCGGCTAGTGAAGAGGGATTGTGCTCCGCCGCCATCTTGATCAGAAATACATCGGCTGCAATCCTGTCGCCATCGGCAGCAAGCATGAAGTGAGTTCCGGCATCCCTAGCCAGATCAACCGCCTGAACAAGCGCTTGCAGTCGCCTCATGTCTCCGGCTAACGCGGCCGCTTCACCATCCAATCTCTGGAGCTCTGAGACAAGACCGTCCTGTTCAGTCTTGACCTTGTCCTGATTGATCTTCCTGGCGATCGGATAGCCGACAACAGCAGCGGCATACCACCAGTACGAGGTGTCGTGACCTTTTTTGGTGACATCGCAAAGCTGATCCATTGTGGACTTGCGACTGTCAAGCGTGCTTTGTGTTTGCTTATCGACGAGGTTGTTGGTGGTGCGGGCCGCATTGGTCCGCATGCTCACGAGGCGTCGATGGGCTTCATCGGGCGACAATCCTGTACGATCGCCTATTGTTTTTAGCATCGCATCGTTGAGAGCCTTCAAGCGATCATTGATCGTCTGACCATTGAAAAGCGCATAGTCAGCGGTCAGCGCACCATCCTTCTCTAATTGACCCAGCATGGCCTTGATCTTCTCAGGAGTGATCTCGTCCGGCTTGTTCGTGGCGCCAATCATCAGATCTGCCGCCGTTAATTTAGAGACATCCGTGCTTCCCGACTTGATCAGGTCCTGAAGAGGCTTCGGCAGACTATTGTAAGATTGAATCTGTCCGAGCAACTGACGCAATCGTTGTTCGCCAAGGGCTCGATCGCCCTTACCTAGCTGTTCGATTACCTTATCGAGTTGCGCCTTAGAAACATCGGTGACCTTCATCATGCGCAGAAGATGTGAAAGTGGTGGCTTTATGTTTAAGCCATAGACGAGCTCTGAAACCTTGCCGACCATCTCTGGAGAGACCTCTGCGCCTTTGGCATATTCAACCATTGCCTTGGCAACGTCTGGTCCCAGGTCCTTGGCCCAACCGCACTGGACAAAGACCCGTGCCGCTTCTTCTTTAATAGCCGGACTGGCACCATTGGCGGTGACCTGCAATAACGTTCTACCGGCCGCTGACTGAGCCTGGGGACTTGTTGCACCGCGACCGTTCATAAATCTAACGATGTCATGAACATGGTTAACCCGCTCATTGACTTGCAAAAAGGGTGCCAGGTGACCGAGCGATTGCAACGCTGGAATCCACTCCTTCTGGCGTTTTACGTCGTTGAGAACCAGGAGCAGCTTCTGGACGAAAAGGTCGGCCAGATCGGCGAGCTCCTTTGGCATCTTCACGTCTCTAATCGCATCGGCCAGCTCAGGCGTGATCTCTCGTGTGAGCAGTTCTACATCCTCAGGGCGAAGCTGATTGGACATATTGAACATCCCTTTCACCGCGCTTTGATAAGTCTTGCGTGGATTGGGACCTTCGTCGTATGAGTGATCGAGAGTATACTTCAGCTGCCGCGAGATCTCGTCACGCACTTCCTTGACCAAAGGCGACAGATTGCTTTCTAAAGTACGCTTGCCACCGGCCTCTTTAGCGGCGACTTCGCCCATGGTGGCAAGCAGAATTCCGTAGTCGTCATGGACCTTGCTATATTCGAGCATCACTTTCAAGAATTCAGGACGCAATTCCTTTCTGTCACCAAATCTAGCGACAGCCTTGGTAGCCAGGGCAAGCACATCAGGATGACAATAGTTGCTGAGCGACAATACTCCCGCCAGGATGTACAGTGAGTCTTTGTCCCCACGACCGGCGTCGGAGATTATCTCGGCAAAGCGCTCGGCAAACGCGGGCTGCTCGAGTTGTTGAATCAAGAAATCAGCGATTGCACGTCGATCGGAGGCACCGGGCTGCCTGTGGAAGTAGGCCCGCATAACTCCATCCATAACTTGGGAAGCATTATCGCCCTGCCTCAATGCACTCCATAAAAGCTGACTGGAACGTTTGACCAGCTCGCGATTATTAGTGGCGCCAAAACTGCCTAGCGCAAGAGCCAGCACGCGCGCTTGCTCCGACGTCATGTTCGGGCGCAGCTTGTGGCCGGCTTCTATGCCATCCATAGAAACTTTCGCCAATGCGAAGCGTTCAACCAGATCGTTCTTAATGTGGCTCAGATCCGGTATAAGCGGCTTCTTAAAATCGTACGCCAGTGCATGGTTGTGAGCGAAGCCGTCGTCGGGGGCAATTACGATTTTGGCACCTTCAGTGCTGCCGGCTAAAACTACATATAGAGCTTGTTGCGCATGAGGATTTCCCTCTGCCGCAAGGGCATTGAGCGCCTGAACAGCGGCGAGACGATCGGCTGGAGTGCCCGGTCCACCGCCGGTTGCCGACAGCCGGAGCAAATGGCGATTGGCATCGGCCCAGCGTAACCAGTCCACCGCACTGGTATTTCCCGCCTTTACTTCCGCATCTAACTTAGCGCGGACCTCGTCTACCTGTGCAACCGTCGGTTTCTCGGTTTGCAGCAGATCGCGCATAATCGCCTGGGTGCGCAATATGTCGATTTGAGCATTGCCATCGGGCATGCGTCCCCGAAGAATTTCCAGCGCCTTGTTCTTTTCTGCATCAGTTCCGCGCTGCAGCATACTCAACAGGGTTACTAAATCTGGTTCACCCTCTGCTTTTCTCGTCTCCAACTGAAAGACGAATTTTTGCGCGAGAGGATTGGCAGGGCTTACCAATGCAATCAAATCCTCGACCGCCTTTGCTTTAGCTTCGGGAGTCTGAGCTTCCTGTATCTTGAGAAGCTGATGAACAGCTCGAAGATCGGGGATACCGAGAATGCGTGTATCATCTCCGCCGGTGGCAAAATTAGCGACGCCCAGCTGTTCGAGTTTCTTCAGAGCTTGCTCACGATCGTCTGGCGAAGTACCACGCGTCAAAAATGCCGATTCGAGTTTGTTGTAATCGCTATTTATTGACGCCCGCCGCTCATTGACCAGGTCCACCGCGCGAGCCAAGTCCTCCGGAGACAGCGACGGTCGGAGAATCTGATCCGGTCTCTGGATCACCTCCTTTGGACGAATTCCATCAAGCTGAGCGGCGAGGGCATTCTTGAACTCATCCCTGGAGCCGGCTTTTAATATTTTCGCGGCAAGCTCCTCTGTGCGGCGCAGCTGTCGATCATGATAATCTCTATCTTTCGGATCCCTCTTGAGCTCCCTTGACGATTGCTCGAGATACTTGAGCGCCTCTTCGAGCGCCTTCATCTGTTTTTCTCCACCGAGCGCCTGAAGGAGCTGCTTGCCTCCAGTCTTGCTGTATTCGAGAAATTGCACCGCCCACAATGCCTGTGTCGCTTCCCATATGTCAGCGTCTGTTTTGAAGCCCTTCTCGAGCGCGGTCAGCAACCGAGCCACCACCATGGCATCGCGAACACGGTCCATCGCCTGCGGATCAACGAAAAGCGGTGAACGCAATATTTCTTCGGGGGTGAAGGAGACATCCTTGAAGGAGCCCGATCGATCGCGGCCGAAGAGCTGATAGAAGCCAGCTCCTTCGCGCAGCTTCTCTCTGACTAGTGGCGCAATCAGAAGCTTTTCGACTTTGGGCTGCAATTCACCCCAACCGGCACGATCGAAATCTTTGAGCAGCTGCTCGATCGCTTCTTTGCCTCCAAGCGCATCAATCAGCACTTTGTTGGCAGGATAGTCGGCCGCTCGTAAAAGCTCGGTCAGCCCAAGCTTGGCACAGGTCGCACGATCTTGAGGGCTGAGTGCGGCTTCATTAGCTGTCTGGAGTTGCGTCAGACCGGCGTACGCGGATACCCAGGCGGCAGCAGCTTTAAGGTTTGGATCACCGCTGGCGGTGGCAGTCGAGATAAAACTGTCCGCCGCGTTTTTCTTATCATAGAGCTTCTGATCCGAATGACGCGGCCGCACGAGAGTCTCGAATGACTTTATAGCGGTGCTCCAAACATATTTGTTGGCAATAGCCTGCGTACTGGCGTCGGTAAGAAGTCCGGGATTGTCTCTCAATCGTTCAAAATGACTGAACATGTCCTCGATCGGCTTGGACTTGATTATCTGCTTGAGAGCAAAGACAACAGCATCTGCCTTTTGAGGGTCGTTCAGATCGGCCAGGTATTGTTGAATTTTATTCTTCCCGCCGAAAAGATTGACGAGACTCTGAGCGTGGGGAGAGAGCGGTTTGTCTGAAAGCTCTGTCAGCACCCGTTTAAGATCGGCATAATCTGAATTAGGTTTCGCAGGAACGCTCAAGCGATCGAGCGTTTCTTGCATCCGTTTCACCGTTCCAAAATTGCGAACTAGATCGGCGGTGTCGCTGCTAGCGAAAAGGTCAGCACACAGCACATCACGCGGCGTTAAGGGCAGCCGGCGCAGGGTATCGGCGTCCGTCAACAATTCGGCGAAGAACCGATGTGTCAGCGTTTGTTTAACGAGATCGCGCACTGCAGCAACATCATTGGGTTTTGATGGATCGAGCTTGTCAATTAGCTGTTGAAGCTTCTCTGGCCCACCAAACGCTTCTATCAACTGTTTACCAATAGAAAGCTTGTCGTTGTTTTTAATAGTTGTTAGAGCATCTTTCAGCAACTGAACCTGCTTGGCACTATTCAACGCGAGAGGCGAATCAAGCTCGACAGCAGCAAGATTGAGGTAACGAACAACAGCCATGTCGTGAATGCGCGACGCCGTCGTAATAGGTAAATCAGCAACACGAGAGGCCGAGTCGAATCGGTCGAGTGCACCCTTGACCTCTTCAGCAGTGCTGCCTGGTTTGACTATGTCTACGACAGTTGCGGCGACATCGTTAAATCCAGCGATAGACCGGCGCTGAACGAGCTGAACCGACTGTAGAACCTGTTGCTCGGTAATGCGACCTTTATCTCGCTCTCCCTTAATATACGTGTCGATGAGCAGCCTCACACCCGGTGGACAAGCGCTGCTCTTACGAAGAGCCATTATGTCAACCAGCCCCTCAATCTTAATCTCGTTGTTGTTGTTCTGATGGCCAGACTCGATCTTCGCTATCGCTTTGACGAATTCGACGCGACCCCAGACATCGAGCGTGGTTGGCGAAGAATTATCGAAAACAATGTCTTTCAGCTTGCTCAGACCCAGAGGGTCCGTACCGGCAAGATAACGATAAGCCAGAAGTGAAGCAAGATCGTGCTCCGGCACTTCTCCTGTGGCGATGGCGTCGTTCGGTAATTTTAGATCGACGGGAAAAGGCCAATCAGTAATGTGCTTCTCCCAGAGCGTCTTCCAGGTATTCATGTCCGGAAAGGCAGATCGGACTCGTGTAGATTCCTTAACCTCCACCGACTCCTTGCCGAAAACCAGGATGAGCTCCGCCGGTGTGGCCGACTCTTTAAGAACACGCATTGCACTGGCTATGGGCTCAAAATCGCCCGATCGTCCGGGCTGAGCAAGCGCCTTTTCATATCGTTGTGCCAGCGATGAGGCCAGTTGGCGCTTCACCGCCGGTTGTAACTGATCCACCACCGATTTCAAGTCTCGAATGGTGTCGGGAGTCAAGTCTTTGATGAACATCAAGGCATCGTCGCGAGTCCAATATTTGGCGACTGCCAGCATAGCTTCGCGGGCTTCTTTGAACGCAGGACTGTTGCGATCAGAAGATGTCTCGTCATAGCGTCTCAAAATCGTTTTAAAGATCTCAGGACGTACTTCGGCGGCAGGCAGTTCCGCTGCAACCCTCGCCACGGTAGTAAGGATTTTATTGGGCTGCGCCCCCGGTGGATGGGTTCGATTGTAAGCCTTGTAGAGGTCCTCCAGGATCTCCTTGGCTCGTTCCGGTTTGCCATCGAATACGAAAAAATTGGCTTCATCAACCAGCAAATCCGCAGCAATCTTCGAACGTGAAGGCTTATCGGGTGAGGTTTCCCGATCTGCTATTCCTGTGCTGATGTCGACAAGAAATTTGTGAACACCCGCCCTGTATTCTGGAAGTCTCATTCTCTCTACTAACGTTTCGAACTGCTTGGCAAACAGGGGATCATCGATTCCCCTCAGATATACTTCTCGCACCGAGTCAACAGTCAAAGAGAGCGGATTATTGAAAATCGCGGTCATGACGTTGGAGCGACCTTTACCGTCCATTTCTTTGCTCAGAACATCGACGAACTTCTTCGCGAAATCCGGATCATCTTTGGCATGGACAGAAGCGAAATGAGCACTTCGGGCGCAAAAACAGGCGTCCATGAATGCCAAGCCATCCTTGCTTCTAGACGCATTGATCACGTCGAGCGCGGCCATAAACATTTCTTTGCGCAGTGGGTACTTTTCTTGATGCCAGAAGAGCTTGTAACCTTCGTCTTTGGCAAGAAGTCTGGCGTACTCGACACGCCCGGCCTTAGTCGGGTCAGGCGGATGACCGCTATACTCCTCGAGAAAATCGCGCGCCTCTGGGCTGGTTGCTTCAAGCTTGACCAGATCGACCAGGGCTTGTTGCCTGCCGATAGCATCGCCTGCGGTCTCTGCTGCTGCAAGTTTTTGCTTCGCGATTCGTAGATTATCAGCTGGTGTAGTCTCTGCCGGTTTTTCAACACTGGAATTAACCGGTGTGTCGGCTGATTTTTTTTCCGGATTTTCGTCGAAATTACCATCGAAATCGGGAGCTTGAAAGCTGACGAAGTAAGAGTCTGGATCGGTGGCAAGACCCCTCTCCTCGACGGTATCAGATGTAGTGCCTGTTCTTAACTCGAAGCCGTTATCCTGTGCGATTGCCTGCATCGCCTGGATACACTTTTCTACCGCTTTTGCTAACTCGTCACCGCTAAACTCTCCCAAGCTGCCATCCATATTCTTGCGCAAGACTTTTACCTTGCCATTCTCAAATATAAATTGCAGTTGCTCTCCAGAGTTTTCATTGAACAGAAGGAGCGCCTTCGGTACGCCATCGTCAGCGAAGGAAGCGATGCTAGTCTTGCCGTTAAACTTTGATCTGACAGTCAGAGTATTGGCGCTTTTGTCAATTGAAGTTTCAGTTGTGTACGCTGGAGTCGTGCCATTTCTACCGGATAAAATTCTGGTCTCTGTAGTCTTGGACCCGTTGAACTGATATGAATAGCTGAGGCTGGCCACCTCTTTTCTCGCACGAGAAGCCTCTTCGCCAGGATAGATCAAAAACAAAAGCCCGCCATCGCGAGCCTCCACTCTCAAACGCATACTCGATGCATCCAGCGGCATCCCGGAGTCGCTTCCGAGCTCTGCTGGCAGGTTGTTTAGCGTCGTGGGATCACCTTGTTTTTGGAGCCGATCGGTGAAGCTCACAAGTTCAGCAAAACATAGTCGCGTTGTCGCATCGCGAGATGATTTGACTGGATCCTTTGACGGCAAAATGTCTGCAAAATCATCTATCATCGCCCCCCTCCGCGGCCTACTTATTAATAAGTGAACAGCTCCACCAGAGAAGACATGGGTGATTGTGACAGGAAGCGTGAAACCAATTCGACCTCGACAGCTTCAGAAGAGACGCTGGTATCGATCTGACAGCAAAGCTTTGAGATCGACTCTACGCTTCGACGTTTGTCGTTGAAGCTCTGCTCAATTTTGCTGATCCAATCGTGATCGCGGCGCGTACTAGCGCGTTCGCCGGCATTGGTCGAACAGTCAAATACGATACTAATCTCTGGAAGCAAATCACTACGCTGATGTGAACCACCAATCATTATATATATACCCCCCTCGATCGAAATCGCTTCAGTCGCATAGCTGAAGTAAGACCCCTCGACGCGCCACTGTCAGGATCCGGTCTGAAAAACTGCGCGAATCCAACCTGAATTAAAGCAGACATATGTTACATTTGCGTTACGGGAATCAACTAGATGCTTAATTACTCGTCGTCGGGCGCGACCACTCACTGCAATTGCTATTTCGCGTAATCAACCATCAACCTCAAGATTATTCGAGCGACTCTGATACCCAATTTTCAACCAATTCGAAAAACAGGCCTTTCGAAATGTCATCTCGCTGCAAATATTGGTGTCAGCCTTCTATACGAGAACAACCGGTGCGATGCCGAGATTAAGGTTCTAGCGGTCTTGCAAAAGTAGCGCCGATTATGGTTTTCGATGCCAACCAGGCATTGCTGATCGGCACCGTTTGTAGTATCACCTTGTAGTTACTCTTCGATGACGATGCGTGCATAAAATGAGGGATACCATTTTTGTCGCACAAAACCAGGCCAGTGTGTGTTATGTCGAGTCCGGGTTCGTTGGTACATAATCCAATGATGTCTCCTGTTTTAAGAAAGGGCTCCGCGCCTGAAAGTTTTTTGATCGGAACATATTTTAGTGAGCGGCTGTTGATCTTTTCTTCCTGACTCTTAATGCTTGCAACCAGCTCCAGATGAGCCTTTAACTGCGGGTAGCTGGTCGAATGGCTTGACATGAAATCGACATGCGGCACAAAAGTTTGTTGTCCAGGGAGATCAACGAGCAGTTTAACTGTACCTTTGTCTTGATTGTCGAAAAACCAATCGCTCGTATAGTGCAGGCGCGAGCTGAAGTCACCTAAGACGCCCCCTCGATAACGAGTGAATGAGACCTCGGATAAGAGCGCATCAGGCGTTTTGCCACCTTTCTTTAGCATCCGCGCGAATCCAAGCGTCGTTTCAAAAAACGTCACGCAATCGAGGCCATCTAAATTTACTGAACAGATTTCACGATCGATTGATAGCTCCAGTGTATGAGCTTGATAGGGTGTTCCTTCCAGCTCTCTGGCAATCCTGCCAATCAATTCGCCGATTGGCAACGCATGCCAGTAACGCGATTTTGCCATGATTCGATTGAACACGGTCTTGCCTTTGAAAACCATCTGACCTTGCTCGGCGAAAGCACGCCGTTCAATTGTACTCAGCGCTCCCAGGCTGGAAAAGGCTATCGAGATGAACTTGCGACGAGAAAATGTAGAGTCTTGCATGCTTGATAAAGGGGTCAGAAATGCACACTATGAATTTTGCCACAGTTGAGTAAGTAGTCCTAATTTTTCGTGCCGCTTGACGAAAGGGGTTGCTCCTATAAATCG
>CAZISK010000003.1:0-13642 GCA_964541355.1 uncultured Candidatus Obscuribacterales bacterium | reverse complement strand
TAAGTAGTCCTAATTTTTCGTGCCGCTTGACGAAAGGGGTTGCTCCTATAAATCGAGTATCTGCAAAATCGCAAAGCGATCATCAACCCCGATCAAAAAGGTAAACCGAATTCGGTTTAACTTTTTGAACTATTGCCAAAAACCAGATCCCGATTATCTCTGCGTAATGGTCGACCAAGGCGCAAGATACGCCTGCCTCAAAACCTATGTAAGGGTTAATAAATCAGGAGTTTCGCTACTTTTTCTCAGGCTGATCTGATATAAATCACTGAACCAATGGAGGTTAGAGGAATGCTGACGGTAACGAAGCCAGGCATCGAAGAGTATGCTCAGTCCAAGACTGAAAAACATACTGACGTCCTGGAGCAGCTGCAAAGAGAAACATATGAGCAGATGGATCTGCCGCAGATGCTGACGGGGCCGATTGAAGGACAACTTCTCAAAATGATGGTCAAGATGACAGGCGCTAAGACCGTCGTCGAAGTTGGCACATTTACTGGTTATGCCAGCCTTTCGATGGTGGAAGGACTGTCGGCAGACGGCCGGCTCTTTACTCTTGATCTGGATCCAGTCTGTCTCGCCCTGGCGAGAAAGTTTTTCGCCAAGAGTGAGCACGGCAACAAGATCACGGTAATGGAAGGTCCTGCACTGCAGTCGCTAGAAAAGATTGACGGACCGATCGATCTGGCATTTATCGATGCCGACAAAACCAACTACAAAAGCTATTACGAAGCAATTCTTGCAAAAATGAATTCAGGCGGCGTCATCCTGGTGGACAACGTATTGTGGAGCGGCGGCGTACTTGATCCTAAGACGGAAGATGCAATAGCTATAGCCAAATTCAACGATCACGTCGCCAACGATAGTCGGGTCGATAAGGTATTGCTGACGGTGCGCGACGGTGTGTACTTCATCAGAAAACGCTGATACATAGATTGCTTGCTCGTTCAAGAATCACAGCATAGAAGCAAGTCCTTGCAGAAGTTAACAGGAGCCGCAATATGACCACCAAAGTGGACGAAAGAAAACAAATTCGAGTTAAGGAAGCGCTGGACAAAGATAGCATCGGCAAAAAGGTCAAACTTTGCGGATGGGTTCGCACTCGGCGCGACTCCAAAGGAGGATTTTCCTTTATTGAATTGAACGACGGCTCGTGCATGAAGAGCGTTCAGGTACTTGCGGAAGCAACTCTGCCCAATTACGAGAGCGAAATTCTCAAGACCGGTATCGGAAGCAGTATCGAGGTTGTCGGTGAAGTAATCGAGTCTCCAGGAAAAGGACAGACGACCGAGGTAAAAGCCGAATCCGTCCACATTGTGGGTTATGCAGATCCAGCCACATACCCGTTGCAGAAGAAAGCGACTTCAATGGAGTTTTTGCGAAGTATCGCTCACCTCAGACCAAGAACCAATACGTTCGGCGCAATCGCCAGAGTGAGGAATGAGGTTTCTCGGTCGATACACAGCTTCTTCCAATCTCGTGGCTTCCTCTATGTGCATACGCCAATTATTACAGCCTCGGACTGCGAAGGCGCCGGTCAGATGTTCAACGTCACCTGCCTCGATCTGAAGAATCCACCACGCAAAGAAGGAGAGAACGGCACCAAGGGTGATATCGACTTCGAACAAGACTTTTTCGGTCGCGCCACGCACCTGACGGTCAGCGGTCAGCTCGAAGCGGAGATCTATGCCACTGCCCTCACCAACGTCTACACCTTCGGTCCGACATTTCGTGCGGAGAATTCAAACACATCACGGCACCTTGCCGAGTTCTGGATGGTCGAGCCAGAAATGGCCTTCTGCGATCTGGAAGGCAACATGGAGTGCGCAGAGAGTTTTCTCAAGACGATTTTTACGGACGTCATGACCAACTGCGCTCAAGACATGGATTTCTTCAATCAATGGATAGACAAGACGGTGCTCGAGACGCTCAAGCATATCGTAGAGAGTGACTTCGTGCGCGTATCCTACACAGAAGCAGTCGACATTTTATTGAAGTCCGGTCAGAACTTCGAATTCCCTGTCAGTTGGGGTATCGATCTGCAGTCCGAGCACGAGCGCTATCTCACCGAAACGAAGTTCAAGAAGCCGGTCATCGTATATGACTATCCGAAAGACATCAAAGCTTTCTACATGCGGATGAATGATGACGGGAAAACTGTGCGCGCCATGGACGTTCTTGTTCCGAAAGTGGGCGAGATCATTGGCGGCAGTCAGAGGGAGGAGAGGCTGGACGTTCTCATCGAGCGCATGAAGGCGTGCGATCTCGATCCTGAAGAGTACTGGTGGTACCTCGACCTTCGCAGATTCGGAACGGTACCCCACGCCGGCTTCGGTCTGGGACTCGAACGTACGGTTCAATTCGTCACCGGGATGGGAAACATCCGCGACGTAATTCCGTTCCCACGCGCCCCGAAATCGGCCGATTTTTAGAACAAGACCGGCGGTGAGTCGATGAGCCGGACAGACTTGAATAGCAGTAAAATCGCGGCGGAACTGCATAGTTGGCCGCCGGTACTTAACACCGCACAATTGTCTCGGGACGTTTGCCTGATACTGGAAGCAGTACCACAATCATTAAAGACCGAGGTCACGACAGCCGTTGAGCTGGTTCATGAGTGGAAGAATCGCCACAGTTACAACAAATCCGTCGCCGCAACAGGTTTGCCTGTTGATACCAGATTCCTGAGCACGGAGCTCAAACAACGCTTGTTGACGGAATTAGAGCCGAATCTGGAGCTCAACGGCGCTCTCTATAACTGTGATAACATCGCGTTCCTGGACTCCGTCCAGGGCATGCTGAAAGGTCAGGTTCGTCTGTTCTATATAGATCCGCCCTACAATACAGGAAACACGCACTACTCTTACAAGGACGACTTCGATAGATGCGAATGGCTTTCGATGATGGAGAACGTTGTCTTGAGGGCGGTGCCGTTGCTTACCCCGGATGGCTGCATTTGCCTGAGCATTGATGACTCCGAGATGCCATACCTGCGCATGCTCATGGACAAGATCGTCGGCGAGAAATATTTTGTTGCCTGTGTGGCGTATGAGCGCTCTGGAAGCGCTGGTTTAGGACAGGGTTCCGTGATTTTGAACACCAAGGAATATGTTCTCATCTACAGTCTTGATAAACGAAAGTTGAATGATGTCGGCTATGAAAGACCGATCAACAAAGAGGTAATGAAGCGATACTGCAAAATCCTGGTCGACGAAGGAGCCCGTCAGATTATCGAAGAGATAGAGACTCAGGCGGGCGCCCCGGCACGGCTGTATCAGCACGGAGGGTTTCAGATCCGCAGCATCTCTCTCAAGGATTTTGAAAAACGACGACATGCGATCGACTCGCAATATATAGAATGTTTTGACAAAATATTCCGCACGCAAAACGTGCAGAAGGAAAGCTCTTTTCAAAGCAACATCATCGCTCGGCTTTCGAAAGAGGTCCTCTACAGCCTCGAATACATCCCTCTTCGAGGAAAGTATAAGGATACCCAAAAGACTCTGTACTATTTCAACGGCGAACTCTGCGCCTGGTTGAAGGATTCCAGTTTTGTGCGAGACGAAGCCATTATCAAACGGAACAAACTCACCGATTTCTGGTCGCATGCCGAGATTCCCAAAGCAGACCTGGCAAACGAGGGCGGGGTGGTGTTCTCACGCAGCAAAAAACCGGAGCATCTGTTACACAGATTGCTCGCCCTCACTACCGAGCCCGGAGATCTGGTGATAGACCTCTTCGCGGGTAGTGGCACCACGGCTGCCGTCGCACAGAAAATGTCGAGACGATGGCTTGCCGTCGAGCGCGGTGATTACTTCCTTGACTGCCCGGTGTCCAGATTGAGAAACGTCGTCGGTGGAGATCCGACGGGGGTCTCGAAGCTCTGTGGTTGGCTCGGCGGTGGCGCTTTTGCATACTATCATGCAGTCAATATCGGCCAAAATCCCAGGTAGAGATTAAATCTACAATATCAAAATAAATTCTGTCGGAAGGTCAGCGCCTTCTGTATAGACCTTCTCATGCGTTACCAGGGAAGAACATATTATGCAAGCTCAACAAACGTTCGAATTCAACAAAACATCTGGTGCCATGGATGGTGCTGAGAAAGGCAGCGGCGTTGGCCCTGCGTCCGATGCATTGCGGCCGAACATGGCCGCCCCGGAGTTCAATGCGGGCCATAAGTCCGTTTCCCAGAACTCGAGCAACACTGGTACCAACAAAATGGAATCCGTCTGTGGAGCCGATCAGCCTAAAGAACCACAGAAAGAAGAAGAAGACTTTAAGACACAAACGGCAGAGCAAAAGAGGTTGGCACGGCTAAAGGTGGCGGAGGGTACAGCAAAATTCATCACCCGCGAAGACAACAAGGTAATTCTCGGTACAGATGAGAAGGCACTGATTGTAGCCGCCATGGAACACCAACTTAAGTCTGGTGGCGTGAAGGCAGCTGACACTATATGCGATGACATATCAATTGGTTTGCCTAATGGAATCAAACTAGAATCGAAGCCGAATCCCGCTTTCGAGAAGCGGGTCAAACAGGTCTTCGATGAGGCAAAAAAGCCTGTTCCGGAATACATTCGCTGGGTGCAGATGAAAGACAAAGGCGGAACAGTGATAGGCGAGTTCGGTGTGACTGTCGACAAAATTCCGAAGTAGAATTATCTTTGAGCACTAAGGCTCGTTCTATTCAGTCAGCTCCAATATTACCTCGTCGACTTCTCGTCCGTGAGCTAGAGCAAAGTATCTGCCCCGGCCGGAACAGACAAAGCCACACTTCTCGAGAACACGAATCGAGCCTGTGTTTTCCAACGCGGCCCTGGCATGCAGAGGTCGCAATGGGAACTCCGAAAGAAAGGCTGTGAGAGCTTTAGTGGCGATCCCTTTACCCCAGAATTCTTTTCCGAGCCAATAGCAGACCTCCGCTTGTCCGGCTCGATAGAATGAGGACAAGTAGCCTGCGATCTCGCCGTCGGCGATGATCGTTCTTTTTTCCATCGATTTGTCATTCAGAATCCTTGTCCACTTCTTTTTGAAAGCCTCGATGTCATCTTTATCTTCACTCACGAATGCCGCCATCTTTTGAGCACACACATCACTTTGCTGCTCAAAAAAAACCGCGACATCGTCCTTCGTCGAAAGACGAAGTTTCAACTCAATAGACGCACTCTGTTTCGACGAAATCATTAGAAGTCTAACGACCGACCACACGCTTCAGCCTGACGCCACTGGAATACTCCATAGGCACGGCCATGTATTGTAGCGCTGGTTCGCCGGGACGAACCACTGACATTGATGTGGTTGGAACCGGAGCATAAGCGGTCGGTGTATTTAGCGTGGGCGTTTTTTGCGGGAATGACAACTCCGCAGCGATGGATGCGCCTGGACCGAGGTCCGAATCGTACGAAAGATCGTTTTGTCCGTGAATATCCCTTTGATAAGCATTCAATGCGACTAAAATCAGCGTGATTGCAAATACCACAATCATCAAGAACTTCAGCTCTTTATGATTGTTATCAGGTGCTTTCGTATGGCAACATGCGCACTGCTGCTGATGAATTACTTTTGCCGAAGCAGTCGACCTGATATTCAGGTCCTGAATGGTCTGCCTAATCTCTTCAGATGGTGGATGGTTGTATAACATTAACCCTACTCTTAACCGACTACGCGTGATTCCTGTTTTGTGATCTTACTCTGGGAAAATGGGTAGTCAAGAGAACTTGCGTATTACCACGTAGGGTATTTAACGTGGCGTCTACGCCGCGATCGTGGCTATTGGGTTTTGAGACGCGAGCCAGTGAAATTCCGGTAACTGGGTTTTGATATTGCGGGAGATCTACCAATAGAGCCGAGTGCCTCTATCGAAGGAAGTAATCAGTTCTCCCAGCGATACTCGGTTACCCCTGTTCCATGTTGCAGTTTCGCCGGCGCTGCCACCGCCGACGGTGCCCGATAACGCCCGCGCCTGGATCTCGAGAGTATCGCTTGCGTGTCCGGAGAAGCAATGATCGGTTGCACTGACTTGCCCGCATCGATCGCTTTCAATGGAGCAAGCGATTTATCGTCTCCGCCAATCAAGGAGTACGCAGGTCTTGCATGTGTCCCGTAGAATGCTTGATTGTACCTCCGCCACATGACCGCCGATATAGTACCTCCCGTCACGTTTCGACCTCCACCTACGGACTTGTTCTGCGAGTTGCCTGTCCAAACAGCGGTAACCATGTCCGGTGTGAATCCAACGAACCAGAGGTCCTTAGCATCATTAGCGGTGCCTGTTTTGCCGGCGCAGGGAATGCCTGAAAGCCTTGCCTGCGTCCCGGTACCTCCATAGACAACCTTTTTCAAAATCTCGACAATCTGCACTGTCGCATCTTTGTCTAGAGCCCGGACAGCAGAGGGCGGATCGAAACTAACGATAGGCTTGCCGTGTTCATCATCAATCCTCCGGATGAATTGAGGAGGGACAAACAATCCGCCTCGAGCCAACGTCCCATATGCGCAAGCCATGGATAGCGGCGAGGCGGCGGAACTACCCAGTGACAGAGCCAGAGTGGGTGCAAGCGGTTCTGTAATTCCGGCACGCCTGGCAGTATCGATGATTAAGGGAATACCGGTCTGTTGTGCGACACGAACGCTGCAGACGTTGCGCGAAAATGCCAGCGCCTGTTCCACTGAAATCATGCCCATGAATTTCTTGTCGAAGTTGCTCGGCTCCCAGACCGTATCTCCAACGTCGAGGACCATAAGCGGTGAATCGGAGATTGAGCTTGAAGGAGTAAGTATGTGTTGTTCAAATGCGGTCAAATATACGAACGGCTTAAAGGCAGATCCCATAGTATGAGGGTGAACAGCCGAGTTCCATTGGTTTTCCAGATAGGGGCCGATACCGCCGACCAGCGCTAGCACCGCTCCATCCTTCAAGCGCATGGAGACGAGGGCGGACTGGTCGAGACCGGCAGGAAGGCGATGCTGGAAGTCGTTGAGCGATCTTTCCGCCGCCCTCTGTGCTGATTGATCCAGATTGGTGTATACCCTTAAACCGGCATGCCTGCCGGTTTGAATCGAATCTTCAACCATCTGCGCGACATACGTAGAGTAATATGGATACTTGGGAACAAAAGCCTTTACCTCTTGAACCGGCGCAGCCTTCTTGAACACCAACTTTTCATGCGTCGCATCCCAGGCATCACGTTGTGTTATAAATCCGTACTCGACCAGCTTCCGCACTACAGATCTTTGTTGTTTAAGGGCCTGGGTACGATGCGAAGGCTCTCCTAGTAGAGATGGTGACTTGATAAGACCAGCTAGAAATGCTGACTCACCGACGGTCAACTGCCTGGCAGACTTGGCGAAATAGGTCTTTGCCGCTTGCTCTGCGCCGTACGCCCCCTGACCAAAGTAGATTTGATTGAGATAAAGCTCCAGAATTTTTTCTTTCGAATAACGATTTTCTATTTGTGATGCAACCAGACCTTCTGCAAGTTTCAACGGAATAGTTCGATCTTCGTCAGGGAAAAACACGTTCTTCACGAGCTGCTGAGTCAGTGTCGAACCACCCTGCACTTGCTTTCTGGCCGTAATATTGGCTACAGCAGCGCGCACAACACCTTCGGGACTGACGCCGTGATGTTCGTAGAAATAATGATCTTCCTGAGCGAGTACGGCAAGAACAAGATTTTGCGAAATATTCTTGAGCGACACCAGCTCACGCTTCTCTTTTTCAGGGAAAACGCAGATTAACTTGTTGTTGATGTCGTAGAGCGAGATAGTAGCGCCAGGGTGATAATTCTCAAGTAGAGAAATGTTGGGCACCCGGGCCAAGTGAAAACAGACCAGCATCGTAAGAACACAGACCGCCAGGCACAGCACCAGAGTAATGCTGGACATGGTCACTCGAATGAACATCCAAACACCGTCAAATACAGGTTTGACGTCATTAAAGCTTTTGAGCCTCTGGTAGCGATCGGGCTCTTGCAATAGTAATGCTCCAAAACGGCGCGATCAAATAATATTTGATTGTATCAGCGCCTGCCTCGAAGTAAAGCATAAGCCGTAGAGTCGGCCTGCAGCTCGCTAAAGCAAAGGATTTTCAGGGCGATCAGCGATACTTCGCACGGCGCCTGTTTTCTCTTTTGATTGGCGGTCCTCGACCTGAACGAAGACGTTAGGCGATGGCTCATGTTTCGGTTCTTCTACCGAAGAACAATTTTGCGTCGGATCCACCTCGAGTGCTTCATTGATGACGAGCAGGAATGTGGTTGCGTAGTCTTCTTTGGTTTTGGGGGGCGTACTAATCGAGGCAATTGTCTTAGATGGTTGAGGCGCTTTAGGCTTCGCAACCACAAGAGCCGTCGTCGGACTTGTTACAACAAACGTTTTTTCCAAAGGCTTGCTGGAAAGAGCATCTTCTTTAGGTTTCACCGCAACTGATCTAGACAGCTCCTTCTCATCGCCTCGAGGGTCCTTCGCCAAAGAAGGAGCCGACTCGATGTTTTTAGCGATAGCGCTTGCTCCCTCTTTCGGGTCGATCACACGGCAATCAATCGGAATCTTGCCACCACCTGGAAATCCCAGCTGATGAGCAGCAGCCTTGGACACGTCGAGAACCAGACTCTCGGAGCCGAACGGTCCTCGGTCGTTGACCACGACTACACAACTCTTGCCATTTTGCGTATTGGTCACCTTGATGTGAGTGCCGAACGGTAGCGATCGATGCGCCGCCGTCAGCTTGAACTTGTCGTGCATCTGTCCGGACGCAGTTCTGCGCCCGTGGAATCGGTCGCCATAATGATGAGAGTACCCAGAGAAGGAATGTCCCGGCTTGACCGGCGTGCGGGCCTCTGCACTACAGACGGTGCAAAACCCGAGAAGGCATCCGGAGAACCCGGAGATTAACACCATATACGATACTAGAAAGCGCAGTTGCATATAAAGCCTCTGGAGGCAGTTAGGAGTCTTCTCAACACGAGAGTGCAGATGGATATATAGCGTCTCTTTGTAGCGCCTGAGCACGAATTTTGCATTAGAAATTAGCCAACATTTACCGTTTGCGATCCAGAATGATTAGATGATGTACATTTGAAGAAGGACCCTCTTACTCACTGGGGTGATCGAAACGGAGACAGCGACAGAATAATGGAAACATCCATCCTGGTAGTACTTGGTATAGCGGGGCTGATGGTATTGCCTTTTGTTTTGGCAGTGCTAATGTTTCGCCCACTTGTCATCTCGATTGCCGATCGGATAGCAGGGCGAAAAGTAGCCAATAATGAGCTCAAGGAGATCAAGCAGAAGCTTCTTTTATTGCAGGACGAAGTTGCCGACCTCAGAGGCAAGCTTCTCGTACTCGAGGACGAGTACGAATTTTCCCAACGCCTTCTTAGTGACATCGAAAAACATTCTATCGAAAAGCAGAGCTCGGACTGAGCATCAGGTTGTGGCTCGATCCGGCTTTTGGAATACGAGAACAGCCACAACTGAGGACAATGTAAAGAAGATCAGCAGGGTGAAGGCCGCGTTGAAGCTTCCGGTATGGTCGGCTAGCCAGCCGGTGAGCATTGGCGCCATAATACCGGCCAGTGCAAAGAAGCTGTCCATCAGACCAAGACTTGTGGCAGCTCTATCCTTGGCCAGGTCGCAGTTCAGAGCATAGAAGCAGGCATTCGGCATCAACCCGAAGCCGATGCCGAGCGAGATCATAGTCAAAGCCAGATATAGATTATCGCCGGCGTACAGCACTGGAATAAAGCATAGACCGGATATGAGCTGACAGATCCAGATCATGTGCGAACGCGCGATCCGCATGCTGCCTGTTTTTTGCCAGAGCCAGTCCGAGAGGTAACCGGCCAGAGCCAGTAGTATGGCGGCTGTTAGCCAGGGCGCCACAAGAAAGACGCCGATCTCTTTAAGCTGAAGGTGAAACTGCTTTTCAAAATAGCCAGGCAACCATGATAACGCGAAGAACAACGTGTAGCCGAAGGCAAAGAAGGCAAAATTGTTAGACATCAGAGATGGGTTGAGCAGCATGAAGCGCCACGTGGTAGTGCCTGACTTCAACTCGTGCGAACGAATCTCATGGCTGGTTCGGTTCCTGTCTACTGCAGCGCCATCACGGATCAGCTTGAGTTCTCCGTCTGAGACCTGTTTCGAATTTTCCGGATAGTCCCTGTATGTGAGATACCAGACAAACGCCCAAACAATACCCATCGATCCGAGGATGGCAAACATGATTTTCCATCCGAATGAGCCAATGAGGTTGGTTATCAAGGGAGCGCCAATGACATTGGCGAAGGGAACTGCCGCCAGACCTATCGCCGTCGCCCTGGCCCGCTCATTCGTAGGTAGCCAGTCCGCGACAACTCGAGTCAGAGCCGGGAAGTGTGGACCTTCGGCCAGACCAAGAAGTGTTCGAAACGCAAACAGAATCGGCATATTAATGGCAAGACCCATAATTGCCGTACAGAACGACCAGAGCAAGGCCGCGCCGGCCCAGACTTTATGGGCACCATATCGATCAACCAGTATGCCGCCACCGGTTGTCATGATCATGTAACCGATACCGAACGCTCCAGCTACCAGCCCGAACTGCGAATCGGTGATTCCGAATTCGGATTTGATAGGCCCGATGGCATACGACAGAGCCGAGCGATCGAGATAATTGACCAATGTAATTAAGAAACCAAGAGCAATGATCACCCATCGAAAGTTACTGCTGGATGTCACAACTGTGTTTGTCTTGGGGATTTGTCTGTTTACGGGAACTTGTTCTGGGGTAATGTTCATCTGATGCGGCTTCCGGTTCATTGCGTCTATATGCGCCACGTCCTATATGCGCGGCCAATCCTAGATTATGCAACCCCGATATGCCTCACGTTACAGCCTGAAGAAAATAAATTGAGGAATTTTGGTTAAGGATTGAACTTTTTGATCGAAGTTTTCGTCTTATACATTGTCAGCGCACGAAATTATTGGTTGAGGTCATTCTAATGTTGAAATCGACAAAGTCCATCTTGTCCAGTTTTGCAATTGTTTCCGCAATCGCCCTTGCAGCAACTCCAGCGCTAGCACAGATGGGGCCCGACGGTCCGGATATGGAGGATGTCGATGTCGTCATCAATATCCCTGACATGGGACCGCCTGGTGGAGACATGCCTCCGCCCCCGCCGGGTATGGACGGTGGTCCCGAGATGGCCTTCTCTATGCCGCTACCTCCGCCCGGAATGGATGCGTTCGCCATGCAAAGAGGTCATGGAGGTCCCGGTCGTGGCGGTCCTGGCGGCGGCTGCTGTCCGCTATCAATGCTTGATGGCGAGAATGCAGTCACCGATGACCAGTTCGAAAAGTTGTATGCCTTGAAAAATCGGACCCTCGATCAGCTCGGGCCAAAGATGCTCGAGCTCAGCACTGCCAATCGCCACCTCAGAGATGTGCTCACGCAAGAAAGTATCGACGACAAGAGCGCGAAGAAATTGCAAGGTCAGATTACCTCGCTCAAAGCAGATGTAGAAGGTATCAAGCTCAACAGCAAAATGGAGATGATGCAAATCCTCACAGGCGCCCAGCGAAAAGAGCTGCGCAAGGCGATGATGAAGGGGCCTCTTGGTCGAGGCTCATGCGGTCCTGGTAAAGGCATGATGATGAAGCGTTTCGGAAAAGGCAATCATTAGAGAAAACCCTCAGAAAAGGCTCTGACCAGTGTTCAGAGCCTTTTCTTCAATCAAACACAACAGTTGGTTTACAAGCCCTGCTTGAAGCGGCAGGGTCTGGCATTCGATGGGTATGACTTGAGAAGAACGGTTCTTTAGCTGGAGTGTTTTTTATGCGACTACCATCAAGTTGGCAGACTGAACAGGAGAGGCGAATCTGGCCTTCGATATACATCGCTACAGTTCTGATCATGGGGCCAGCCTTACTATGCTCCTCCGGTACGTCGGCCAGAGCCGGCACAGATGTGACCTATTTATGTCAGGCGCCGACTACAACACCAACGGATGAAGCAGCCGCCGGACTCTCGCAGGCACAGCTCACTGTTCTCCTCAAAGAATCGGGCGTATCGGCCAGCAATCCGCGAGTAGTTGGCACCGGTCCTAGTGTCACAGTGCTGGCGGATGAACCCACAAAGTCTTCCGATCGCAATCTCAAAATCGAAGCAATCTTTCTGGCGAAGACGCTCATTGAAGGCGCTCCGGGCCAAATCGATAAAGTGCAAGTGATCTACTCGAAAAAAGGCGAAGATGGTCGATTTATCTCAATCAAAAAGAAAGAGATTCAGGAATATGGTCAGGGGAGAATTACCGCCGAGGCCTTCCTCGGTTCACTGCATTTTGCATATGTTGAACCAGATGATCTTCCCCAGGTAGAGGTTGGACCTCTCAAGGAAAGGCGTCTTCTCATCCTGGAGAGAATCGAAAAGCTTCGCAAGGCAGGCACCGGTGTCAAACCTTTCGAAAACATATTTCAGGGCATAGAAAGCGCCATCAAAGCAGGTGAAACCACGGATCTGGCCAAACGCCTAGATGACCTGGAGTTTCGCTTAGGGGAGCAGGAAGAGCAGATGGCGCTGGCGAAGAAGACAGCAAGCGGTCATGGTCTAACTATAGTGAGGAACAAATCGTGGAGTTCGTCCGCCAATGCCATGCAGCCCGGTAACCAGGCTGGTGCAGGTACGCGCACAAATGCCAATGGCGGTAGCTTCAAGGCGCTTGAAGGTGAGTTCGCCACGCATGCAGCGCAGGAGATCAACAAGTTGGCGGAGCGCAACCCGACGGAAGCCGCAAGACTGCGAGAGCTGAAGCGCCAGATTGATGAAAAATTTGCGGCTAATCGCGGAGGCGAAGCAGTCGCATTGATCGAACAATTCAAACAGATTGCATGGAGCAAGCCTGTGAACAAAGAGTTCAATGGTATAGGCAAGGGGCAGTTCCTGAAAAACCATAACGGTCAGTGGCATCAGCAGGGACCTATATGGAACGCACTGGAGAAAAGGCGAATGGGCAACTGATTGGACCAGTAACCATCGCAATGGTTCGCGAACCTCCAAAAGCCTTTATATGCTTACATGATGCTATTCGGAGGCATAATAGTGGAAGATGCGCTCAGTTGGTCGACAGAACTGCAAAAATTCACTAATGGTGGCTGATTTAGACGAGAAGCTGGATCCTGAATCTGGTTCGATGAAAAAGGCGGATCAGGTAAAGACACGGGATCCTTTGGTCGGCACCACCTTGGACAACAGGTTTTACGTTGAACAGGTGCTTGGCACAGGTGGCATGAGCGTTGTGTACAAGGCCAAGCAGCTGCGCGTTAATCGCTATGTGGCCATAAAGACGATCCGAATCGAAGTTGATACCAAGTCTTCCATTAGAGAGCGGTTTCAACGCGAGATTAACAGTCTCTGTACGCTGAGCCATCCGAATATAGTTACCGTCTACGATTGCATCTTCGGATGGGACGATCAACCGTATATCGTGATGGATTATCTCAAAGGGTTGAGCCTGGAAGAGCTTATAAGAAAAAAGGGTCCGCTCGATCTCGAAAAATTTGCAGGAATATCTCTGCAGGTCTTGAGCGCGCTCGAACACGCCCACAAGAAAGGGGTCATTCACCGGGATCTGAAGCCTGGAAATATTGTGCTGTTGGATGA
>CAZISK010000002.1:0-46329 GCA_964541355.1 uncultured Candidatus Obscuribacterales bacterium | reverse complement strand
GTCTCCGTGTCGAAGGAAGGCACCCGCATCCTTCTTCTCGATCAATTTATCGACCGCGACCTTGTATGGATCCAACGCCTTATCAACATCCTTGTGATACTTCGCCAGCCAGGCTTCCAGGCGAGCGATCTTGGCATGATTTGTCGGAATCTGCAGACGCAAATCCAGATCTTCAAGATCAGGGATGCAAAACGTTGTCAGACGACCGTTCTTAAATTCGAATTTAACGCCTATCTCCTCGAGCTCTTTCAGTCCGGCCTCACTCGATTGGATACCGTTGATTGTCTTCATCGCCATTGTGTAGTTGCGAATCCTGTTGGCGAGATTCACCACCTCGGTTACCCGTCCGCACCAGTCAGGTACATCTGCGATATTTTCCGGCGGCATCCAGCCCTTCGGAATCCCATCCGGTCCGAATCGCTGAATGCCTTCATAACCAAAGTGCTGTTGTCTGAGTCCGGCGAGAAAATTGTCTCGTGTATATTTGAGCTGCCGATCGTGGACTTCCGCACGGACGGTGTAGACCCAATCCGCTGCATTCTTGAGCGTCGCGACAGCGTCGAGCTTTTCAGCCGGATCGAGCAGTTTGACAGGATCCGTCTCCATTTCGAATTTGATCAGACCGTCCGATGCATACAGCTCCATTAGTCTCGGTGGAAGTGGACGCCCTTCGTTGGTCGGAAGCTTCATAGGACATCCAGGCGGAATCGCCATACCCATGTTGTATCCAATCTCTACATAGGCTTCGGGGACAGTCTGTTTGAGCCATTCCGCACAAAGCGGATATACGCGCATTATGGATTCGTAGTCGCCGGTTGCACACTTTTCGAGAGCCCGGTAAAGATCGCGCCTGCGCTGCTCTTCCTTTGGAAGATCGGTGAGGATAGCGATCTTCCTTTCGTACTCAGACAATTGATGAATCATCGCGGGCGGTATGACACCGTCATTGATGCTATCAATCTTCTTAAGAATCTTTAGACGCTCTGCCTGAGACTCCTCTTTTTTTAGCTTCTCGAGTTCTGCCTTCACTTCGGGATTGTTAATTTTGGAGATAATTTGATCGATGGTGTTTATCCTGCTCTGACTCGTGGACTTGAGCAAAGCTTCGACGCGTTTGTTTTGATTCTCATCCTTGAGCAGCACACCAAGAGCCTTGATGGATTCTTCACTTGGTTCGCCACTAAGCAGGGCGCCGAAGATGTTGATTGATTCCTCACGCTTAATGACCTGATCGATCAATTGAAGCTTACGTACATCTTTTTCTCCGGCTCGAAGCTCTTTCAACAGAGCACTTCGATCAATAGCTCCCTCGGCATCCAACAGCGAATTGATCTTTTTTTGTTTCTCCGGCTCGCTTTCCAACGACAGTAACTGCTTTAAGTCATCGTAGTTTGCTTTACCATCTTGCCTTATGAGCGCGATGTAGACGGATTGGCGCTGTTGATCGCGTTCTCCGCTCAGAAAATAGTCTCTAAAGTCCGGCAGTGTCTTTGCAACTACTTCGCGCATGATCTTGTAGCGACTCTCGATCTCCTTCTCATTGGCGAGCATCTCCTCGAGAACCTTTAACCGCTCCGGCGATGATTCCGGTGCGATTAACTGCTGGCGGCTTTCCTCGTCAAGTTTTCCTTTGATTAGTGTTTCTATGATCTTTATTCGTTCTGAGTTCGATTTTTCGGTTTTGAGCTTTTCTATTAACGTTTTCCTGGCTTCATCAGGCTTGGTGGCTAAAAGAGCTTCTATCGCCTTTGGAAGCGATGCTGGGCGATACTGAGCGCTAGCGTCAAATGGAACGAGCGCCACTTTTGCAGGTTTGTCCTCTGGCTTCTCAGTTTGTTCACCCTTTTTATCCGAAACTTTGTCTACCGGCTTCTCGTTTTTTTTGTCGGCTGGCTTTTGCCCTTTGCCCGATGGCTCGTCCGCTTTGTCAGCTGGTGGCTGCACGACCTCTTTCGGCATTTCGCCGACGGCAGCTATCAGCGTGTCGGCGCCTTTCTCAGTGGGTTCGTCCGTTGTAAGGTTCGTCTCCGACCCGTCTGCAACCTTCGTTGGAGCACCAGCCTGTGATTCGCTCCCTTTAGTCGTCGAGGCGCCGCTCTTCGATTCCGGAGACGCTGTCTCACTGTCCGTCGAAACCGGCTCCAGTTCACTAAAGTTGCTAACCGGAGCGCCGAATACCTCTTGTTCCCAAGGATTGACGGCACTCTGATTTGGAACGGCACTGCGTGCGAACGCCTGCTCGTAACCAGAGGATACGCTCATCTTAAGTCTCTCAATTTATAGTCGGGTTGCACACCTATAATCAGTTGTATCGGATTTGTGAAATTATTGGACAAAACTTCCGGATCCGATTTAAATCGTCCAATGTCCAGAACTATATAGATTGGCGCAAATTTAGAAACCGTCCGAACGCACCGGCATAGAACAACCTATAATCAGACTGGCTTTTTGCCACTCCAGGCACAAGTATGAGCGACGGGACCCCAAAAGAATCAAATGTCGTACATAATGCGCAGATTCTGCTCATAGCAATAGGCATCCTCGTTCAAACAACTTGTTCCAAGCCGGTTCTGGCACAGGCCAACGATGCCGCCAGCATGAATGCGCAAATCGCGAAGCCGGATTCCGAAGTAGCTGACTCTGTAAAAAGAATTGATGAGATAGACAGACAACTGATTCTGCGCTTCATCAAGATCTCCCGTTTCAA
Source organism: uncultured Candidatus Obscuribacterales bacterium (assembly GCA_964541355.1). Lineage (GTDB taxonomy): Bacteria > Cyanobacteriota > Vampirovibrionia > Obscuribacterales > Obscuribacteraceae > JADYXR01. The sequence goes on along the minus strand of CAZISK010000002.1, from coordinate 43,622 downwards.
CATTCGCTTCCACCAGGATGCCAATCATCACCAGCGGTGGCGTGCCATTACCTATCCAGCCACACGAGAGGCCGGAACCACAGTCTCATTTGGGGCAACTCTGGTCGATATGAACCAGAGAGTCCGAGCGCTTCGCGATCCCAGATCCGTGGAGATCGATGAGCTCAGGAACGTTCTCAATCTCGCACTGGTCGGAAGTTCCATCAGTGGATCGGCCTCGAGCCTGGAACTCGCTCAAAACACCTGGGTCATGCTGAAAGCACGCAAGCAGGGCTATTCTGCCACGTCGTCATTGACCACCGTCAAAGTCCTGAGTGAGGAAACCGACAAGCTTCTCGATGAGCGCGAAGAGATTGTCGATAAGAATATTATCCCGCCCAGGCGAAGAATCTTTGACATAGAGGGCAACTTGCTCAGACGAATTCGACAACAGCTGATTGTAGAGTTTCACAACTGGAGCAGCCACTCGAGAGACCAGGCCTGGCGAGAGAACACTTTCTACACCATCGACGCGCTGCAAAATTTTACCAGGGTAGGCTCTTCGATACTCGGACTGAATGCGTTTCGCCATCCCCACCTGGGAGGCACGGCGGTGATATCGGGACTGGTGGCAAACTCCGCCGCTACCGTCAGTCCAATTCTCAGCAACCTAGTCGGCGGCGTAGTTAGAAGGCATCAGAAGCGAATACTGCAGAAAGAACTTCCAATCGGTGCGCCGATAGTCGCACCGGCAGATGCGTTAAATGAGCTCATGGCTGCAGAGCTGAAGAAAGATCCACAAGAGAGACAAATGAGAGTGCTGCAGGAAGCGATATTCTTGAGCGAACGCTCCTTAAAATTGGACCAACATCTCGATCGCGAAACCAGAGAGATTGAGCGTTATCGTCAGATCGCTCAGCAACAATCAATTTCTGGTCCGTTAATCGGTCTGACCGGGCTTGTCGGTTCTATCATGGGTACCACGGCATTCTACGGTTATCGCACCGATAGAAACACCACAGCCAAGCTGTTGTTTGCAGGACGAATTCCAGTAATACCGGGTCAAAGCTTTGCAATCACGTATACACCATACACAATGATAAAGGGAATGCTCAAGCTCAGGCAGCTAGAAAGACAGGGGACTTCACCATCGCAAATTCTGCAGGAAAGATTGAAAAATCTTGACGCACTAGAAAAGAAGTTGAGTACTACCCAGCTTCCGTTCTAACCACCAAATACGGTATCAGACTCGTCTCATTGGTCACCTGTAGGAACGACGCCGACCTTCTCGATCATCAGCACCACGGTCCGCTCTGGAGCGCTTGTTCTGTGCATGACACCTTTCGGCACTGTAAATCCCTGATTCTGAGTCAACTCGATAACGCGGTCGTCAACCTCAATGAAGAGTTTGCCATCAAGAACAAAGAAGAATTCATCTTCATTGTCATGCTTATGCCAGTGAAATTCACCCTGGAGAATCCCCAGTCTAACGACCGACTCGTTGACTTCACAAAGAGTCTGGTTATACCAGTTCTCTTTGCACGTCTCCACCAGATCATTCACATCGATATGCTCAAGCGGATTGAATAAAACATCCAGATTGATTGAATACTGTGTTGTCATCGCTCCTCCACATAAACTGTGTCAATCTGCAGGTCAGTGAAATGGTAACATCAAACTACCAGCAATCAGTTTTTCACAAGGGCTTCAATTGGTGAAGAAGATGCAAATTTTCAAATCGCTTGCCGCGTTGTTTGCAACGATCGTTTTTACAGCCACGTTCGCAGCAGGATGCATCTTTATTGACAAGTCAAACCCTATCTCCAAAGTTCGCCCCCTGGGCTGTAGATGCGGTCCTAATGATTCAGCAACTGTGAGAAAAGCTTTTTTCCACCCCAAGGGTCCGACGGGAGGCTGGCATGGGGGAGAGCACGACAAAGTCGACTACAACCGCACCATCGAGCGTGATACCAATTGCCTGATTATGAAAGATGGCAATATACGCGGGTTCGTCCGCTTCGACACACCGGGTTACTTGCAAGCACGCTCTTACGACGATCTATACGGAGATGTGTACTGCGGCTGGTCTCCCAACAAATTACCGCTCAAGCCCACGAACAAACATGTTTTCGTATCCCTTGGTTACTGCTCCGTGGGAGACGGAGGGCTCGACCAGGTGACCGAAGTGTGTTGGTTCCCGGAGAGCAGTTCGGACGGGATACTTGTCTTTTCGTCGGCACAGCCGTCACCCGAGCCGAAATTAAGCGCTGCCGACACATACTGCCCTGAGCTACTAGGTAACACAGACACCTTCAACGATCAATTGGCGTCGGACGTCATTTCCGAATTCTTGCGAAAGGGAGACTTGGCTTCAGCAGAGAAGGTAATTGGCGACTCGATAGCAGCACTAAAAGCGCTCAGACATTCTGTGAGCGGGGAAAACGAATTTATTCCAGCCAAAGAAACTCACCGTCGCGATTGGGCGATGATACAGTCATTCGAGCTTGGGCTTTTGATCGGTGAACCGTCATTCTCAAAAAAGTATCAAGAGCTCATCGATACCTTATCTAGTACCAGTCATTACAAACAACACGGTTGTGAAATCTATGAACGTATGCACCCAATCTACTTGTGGTGCAATGACAAAATTGTAGGAAAAACCGCTGCAGAACTAAATATACCGGCGAAAGACGGAGACGTTTGCGGTCACGAACCACAAATAATTTCGGAATACCTGCAGTCCGCCTCGCCAAACGAAGCAGAGTTTTTGAGAAAGAGCTCAACGCCAGGAGAATTCTGGACAGGAATCCACAAGTATCTGAAGGGTGAGCGCCAGAACGCCCATTTCCACTTTGAAAAATTCCTTTCGACCGAAAGATTTTCTCACAATTCAGAATTTGAAGTTGCCGCCGCATCCAAGCTTCTTAATGGAATCCGACATACTTTTCGAAAGGCTGGATGAAAAGTTGGTAAGAGCATAAAATCAGGGATTGCGTATTTCGTGTCCCAGGAGATTTTATGTTTTCATCGATGACGAGTAACGGTCGGACAGTACTCAATCGAATCTTCGCGACAATAGCATTCTGCTTAGGATGCAGCCTGCCTGCCCAGGCGGAGATTCCGGCCGACCTCGATGCCTTTGTCAATAAGGCGATGAAGCAATACAACGTTCCCGGAGCCGCGGTAACGGTTGTGGACGGGGATAAAGTCTTTGCGCGAGGATACGGCGTGCGCAATGCGGACAAGCCTGACGTCGTGGATGCCGACACGATTTTCATGCTTGCCTCGAACAGTAAACCGTTCACAGCGGCACTGATGGCGATCATGGTCGACCGCAAAAAAATCGGTTGGAACGATCATGTAATGGATTACCTGCCTGAATTCGCGCTCAAAGACGAATATGCGACCCGAATGACCACGCCCAAGGACCTGCTCGCACATCGAACCGGGCTGCCAGCCTTCGCCGGAGATAATCTCGAAGCGCTTGGCTTCGACCGCGCGGAATGCCTGCGCAAGTTCCGGTATATGGAGCCGGCGTGCAGCTTTCGAGAGAAAGCCAACTACTCCAATCCAGGATTCGTGATAGCCGGCATGCTCGCAGCAAAATTGGCTGGAGACACTTATGAGAATCTCGTCAAAAAGGAGATACTTCAGCCTCTTTCGATGAGCAGATCCGGGGTTTCCAGCAAAGACTATTCCAAGGACAACGTCGCGGACGCGCATTGTCCACTGCCCAATGGCGGATCAAAAGTTGTGCCGTGGGATAGCAGCGACATCTTTGGACCAGCCGGTTGCATAACATCGACTGCTAAAGACATGGGACGATGGATGCAGATGCAGCTCAACGACGGAAAAATCGATGATTCTCAGGTCATCTCCAAAGCAGGTGTTCGAGCTATGCACACACCCGCAATGGTTGATGAGCCGACCTTCTCCGAATTGCCGCCGATTGATGAGCATTCAGGCCTGAGCTATGGACTGGGCTGGGCCATGTATCACTACAAGGGACACGAGATCATTGAAAAAGGCGGAGCGCGTACCGGCATGCGCACTGTCGTAATGCTCGTGCCAGAAAAAAAGATTGGCGTTTGCGTCATGGCAAATCAAAATCTCACTGTCCTCCCGGAGGCGATAAGAGCTTACATTCTGGACAAGATGGTGGCACCAGCCGATACGGATCTTCAGGCGGCCGTCAGCAAGGCAAATGATAATTTGCAAAAGATGTTTCAACAGATTAGCTCGACAAAACAGGCATCAGCACCGACTCTTCCGCTGACGAGCTATGCAGGACAGTACCAAAACCAGATGTACGGTACGGTGCAGGTCTTTGAGGAATCTTCGCGCCTGAAGTGGAAAGCCGGTCCCAATAAAATGACCGGACCGCTCACACACGTGGGTTACGACACATTTATGCTGGCCTGGCCGGAAGGGCGCATCTCTCTTCCAGAAGAGGTGACATTCACACTCGGAGCAGATGGTAAGCCGACGCAGCTAGCAACTGAGTCATTCGGTCTTCTGAAAAGAATCGAACAGTAGCGGTATGGAAACCCGCTCTGCCGCAAAATGCAAGACAGCGCATATGAACATTAAGAGGAAAGACAACTGTGAAAAACAAGGTTGTATCGAGAGAAGAGTGGATCGTCGAACGCAAGAAGTTGCTCGCTCGGGAAAAGGAAATGTCTAAATTGCAAGAGCAATTAACGAAGGAGCGACAAGAGCTCCCATGGGTCAAGATTGACAAACAGTACGTGTTTCAAGGACCGGACAAGAAGGAGACTCTCTGCGATCTGTTTGAAGGTAAGCGCCAACTCGTTGTCTACCACTTCATGTTCCAGCCCGATTGGACTGAAGGATGCAAGTCCTGTTCGCTCATTGCGGACCACTACGAACCATCAATCATCCACTTAAAACAACGTGATGTGAATATGGTTACCATCTCGAAGGCATCCATCGATCGACTTGAAGCTTTCAAAAAGCGCATGGGCTGGTCATTTAAATGGGTTTCGTCACTCGATTCAGATTTCAACTCGGACTTCAACGTATCATTCCCTGGTGACCTCAAAGATCAAAAAGAGGTCTACTACAATTATGGAATGATTCCGGCCTTCCCATCCACCGAAGGCCCTGGCATGAGCGCCTTCTACAAAGATGACGATGGAACAATTTTCCATACATACTCCTGCTTCGCTCGTGGTTTAGAGAAATTCCTCACCGTATACGACATTCTCGACATCGTGCCAAAAGGGCGCGATGAGAAAGGGCTTGTTTACGGCATGGAGTGGGTGCGCCACCACGACAAATACGGGGATGAGTCGTTCAAAGACATCTATGTGGAGCTGCTCGCTGGAAAGAAATCTGACTGACGACGGCGCCACCAAGAACAAGAAAAGACAGGGAGAGGTAACGTGAGCGAAACTTTTGTTCTACTGGAGATTGCGGATGGCGTTGCCCTCCTGACTCTCAACAATCCTGACAGACGCAATGCGCTATCACGAGCGGTGCTTCAGCAATTGCTGAACAAGCTCATCCAAATTGCCGACAACGACGAAATTCAGATTGTGATTCTCAAGGCAAATGGACCTGTATTCAGCTCCGGACACGATCTTCGAGAGCTTGTTGGCGGCAAGGAAGAGGAGTATTCGTCGTTGTTCGAATTGTGCGTCGATGTTATGGAAGCGATTCGCAAGCTTCCCAAGCCGGTTATCGCACAAGTGCACGGCATCGCGACAGCAGCCGGTTGCCAGCTCGCCGCCAGCTGCGATCTGGTGGTGGCATCGGACAACGCCACATTCGCAACTCCAGGAGTAAAGATCGGACTCTTTTGCACGACGCCAGCCGTGGCTCTGTCTCGTGCAATTACGCCCAAGAAAGCAATGGAGATGCTGCTTACCGGCAACTCCATAAGTGCGCATGAGGCCGAGCGAATCGGTTTGGTAAATAGAGTGACAACGCAAGCAGAACTTGCAGATACGACCATGAGTCTTGCCAGACAAATTATCACGGCGAGCGCTACGACGCTGGCGCTGGGCAAAGCCGCGTATTACGAGCAGCTCCCTCATGACTATCCCGATGCTTATTGTCTCGCCAAAAGAGCGATGGTCGACAACGCACTTGATGAGGACGCGCAAGAAGGGATGTCGGCGTTTCTAGAAAAGCGCGCACCAAAATGGAAGAGATGTAGAGGGCAATAACTCTGGCTCTCGATTTACTGTTCTGTGCGATTTCGACCCCGAATGTGAGGTCTTTTGGATTGTACTCATAACAGTCCAGATGGAAGCGAATCTGCTTGGCCCGTTCTACCACCGTCTCTATCGGCACGCGCTTCGTATATGGAATGGCATGCAGCATGCATTTGAGAACCAACTCTCTCTTGTGCGTCGCAATCGAGAGAAGCATCTCTTTAGCATCCGCATTGCCTTCAGCGGCTAAATCGGTGAGCGAGATTATAAGCTTTTCTTCGACCCTGGCGAGCGCATCTTCTTGTCAGTTTGATTCTGGTTTTCATTAGAGCTGGTTGTCTCTTTCTGAAACTGTGAATTCTTAACAGTCGCCACATAGTTGAACAACCGGTTAAACAACGAAGGATCCGAGGAGGCCAACTGATTATCAAAATTTTCCTGCATATTCCTCCCAGCCACAAGTCAACGAAGGACGGTCTTCTTATGTCTCGACCGTTCTGCCAATTGAAATGTTATTAAGTGACCAAATCCCTCGCACCGTGGACAGTATCGGTTTTTTGTTACGGAGTTGCAACGGTCGAAATTCTGCGTATGTGGATTTACGAGCGCCTGACCAGCACCTACCTTTGGACGGATTGTAAAACGAAGACGCACTTCGGGATGCTTGTACGCTCGTTTTATCAAGTCGGTCTGAGATTGCTATTTGTCTTGAAGCGCAAAGCCAAGCGCTGCATCGACCAGGATTAGAATCCCTGTGGCCCTACCCATATTCTTATGGTAGCCGGATGTACCCTTACCTTTTCCTTCAAGGACTCTTTCCGGACTGAGCGGCTTACCTTCGCCGGCAGCCACCTCAGCAGTTTTTTTACCTGAAGGATCAAGAACATCCTTTCCGGGTCCATCCAATTTTACTGCCGGTCCTGGACGAAAGGCTGTTGGAGAGGGCTTGTCCATGCCGGGTACCGACAGTCCGCTCGGTCCGCCTGTTCCGCCGGTCGGAGTTGCTGGTCCTTTTATCTCCGCAAAGGTCGCCCCTTTCGAGAACATCTCAGTTTCCGAAGAAGGCAAAATTGCCTCCACAAATTTTGGTCCATTGACCGGATCCATACTAGCCAACTTACGCTTCAAGGCTCGGAGCGTTTCTTTTTCAACTGGATCAAACGTCGTGTTCATTTGGGCATCGACCAGATCCGCGAAGATTTTCAATTGCACGTGTTTAGGATTGAGTTGACCAAGAACCTTCGCAGCCGCAGCCCTCTCTTTAGCGTCAAGAAGGGTGGCTGGTACAACGTTCTCTTTGGCTGTCGCACTCTTGTCGGTAGGTGCTGCTTTCGACTCCACAACTAAGGTTGGCTTGCTGCCGAGGTCGCGATCCGAGATCAATTTATTGTTTTTCAAAAAAGTTATGTAATCGGAATGGGCCTTCAGATCAGGCGATAACACCTGCACCAACTCCAGGGCGAGCACTCTAGCCTTGCCGTGATCGCCTGCTAACATAGCCTGGTGCAACTGTTGCTGTTTAGTGGTAAACCGAAGGAATTCGACTAACTGTTTGAAATCAGATTGTAATTCATTTCGGTCTACCTTGTCTAATCTTCCATCCTTGAGCAATTGATTTATCCGTTTAGCTCTTGCAGCTGCATCGATTTTTCGCGCCGAAATCTCGAACGATGAAAAAGCGTACTCGCCATTGGCACCGGCAGTAGTAGCAACGAGATCTATGGTCGCGGTAGACAGCAGTTTGCACAACAAGGGATTATCACGCACCGAGCGCTCTGTGGTTTCGAAAGTTGCCGGATCAATGTCGAGCCTGGCTGTTCGGTCTACACCAAGTGGGTCCTTTATGTCGGGAACAGATCCAGCGTCAAATTCCTTTATGACTTTATCGATGAATTCATCTGAAACTTGAATCCCCTCACCAGCCCGACCGTCTCTCTGGGTAATTTTCTTTACTCTAGTCTTGATCTCAGCATAGCTGGCTTTATCCCGGGCGTTCTTCCCTGCCTTCTCCATCTCGTTAATGGCAAGGCGAACGAGACTGGCCCCTGCAGTATTGTGGCGCCAGCGTTGATACTTCGCGGTCAGCGTATCAACATGCTTTTGCGAGCTGGTGCTCAGCTTGCAGTCACCCGGCATCTTAACAAGTTTCCTAAAATTCTCGACTTCGACTTCGGCAAATTTCCTCAGTTCTTCTTCACCACCGAACTCTGCAATCAGTCGGTCGGTAGCTTTGCAATCGGGTGCATTGGCAGGATCGATCAGACCCTCTCGCGCCATCTCCTTCAGCATTCTGGCCTCAACGAATTTTTTGAAATCGGCTTTGGCTCCCTCACTTTTGAAGTCGTGGCGAGTCATCGTTCCGGCGTCGGTGAGAATAGTTTTGGACAGGTCGTATCCGGCAAGACAGCTGTCCATCATTGCCATGCGGAAGCCCAATGGATCCGCCTTTGCCGCTGCAACAATTTCCAACCACTGCATTTTGTGAACCAATTCGTGCAATACGTCGTTTACCGGAAATCCTCCATAGACACTCAGTCTAATGCGATCGCGCTCAAGCGAGTAGGCTCCCCGTCTACCTGGGTCCATCTCTTCGAAAACGATACTTTCGGAATTGACGAGATCTTCAGGTAAGCCAAGCAGTTTTGCATGTTGCTTCAATAAAGGCATCATCATCTCTACAGCCTTTTTGGCCTTTTCAGCCTTTTCATGGGGCTTGAGAGAATCCCATTTGGGATTATTGAGAAAACTTGCGACTTTCCAATTAATCTCACCCAATAGATTTGCTTTGAATGCCTGGGGAAGCTTTGCATAGTTATCGCCAATGGAGAACAGTTCTTCGCCAGGTTTTTCACCTGGTTTAGTGCTGTCGATACCAGGTTTAGTATCGGATGCAGTACCGCCATTAGTATTAGAACCATTTACGGTATCAGCACCAGGTAAGGCGGCCTCCCTGAGCATATCCCCAAAAGACGGTTTTGGTTTAGCTTTCTTTGGGGCGTCCTCAGTTTTATAGGCTTCTCTGAAAACCAAGACCCGAGCATCAGACATGCCCGTTTCAACTTCCAAAAAACCGGCCTTATATTCGATAAAGGCTTCGCTGGAAATCTCCCTTCTGCGCTTCGTAATCATCTCCCTCAGAGAGGCTGCGACCTCATTGGCTAACGTCTTGGCCTCTGCTGAATCGATACCCAACGCCTCTAGCTTAACGAGATTCGCTTCGAGCGCGGCGGGTAGCTTATCGATAAGAAGAAGCCGTTTGGCGGCGCTGACTAAATCGGTCTTTCTTGCCAGACAACCTGAAAGCGGTGTGCCCCTATCATACAAGACCACGAAATATTCCGAAGCTCGTAGGCTCTCAGAAACCTGACGCCTTTCAGCGTTAGTCAGTCCGATCTTGTATACCTCTTTGGTAATCGCAACAGCACGAAGATGCTGTTCAGCAGAGAGCGGATTTCCCTTTCGAATCTTGAGGACATCGTTGAGCAGTGCGTCCCGAAGAACTCCGCCAGTACGAAGAGCGAACTCGGACTTTGCGGACTTCCGCTGGTCGTCCGTAATCTTCTCTCCGATTTTAAGATCGTCGAGAACATCCCATGTCACTGCGGCCCCCTGCTCCAGGTGGAGAGTCTCGTGAAGAATAACCCGCACAACCAGATCAGATGGAGAGGCACCGGTCAAAACGAGCTCTGTTCGAACAGAGATTGAGTTCTCTCCAAATCTGTGTTCACCTTGAGTTCTCCGGCCATCAAAATCGTCAAGCTTCAATGTTGGCTCAGGTAGCCCGTTTGCTCGACAAAACTCTTTTAATGCATTTTCGAGAATCTGACGTCTCGACTCTAGACAGCCAGAGAGCTCCAGCTGAAGCTCCTTCTCGGCCGTCAGGGACTTGTGCAAATCCTCGTACTCTTTGATAAGATCGGGCGCGTCTTTCAGGAAGGTCTCAACTCTCTTCTGGTCGTGTAAGTGATTTTTCACCAGTTTTCGAAGATCAGAATCAGAGATTCCGGCTAGAAATTCATCTATCTTGTCGGCATTGCTTTCCTTCAGCGCTTTGACCTTGTCGTACAACGCTTTTGGATAATTGGTACCATCACTCCATTTCAACTCAGCCAGCTTTTTGGTTGCGACTTGAAGTCTGTCACCGATAAGCAGCTCCGATACAGCCATTGTCTTTCCATCGGTAGGTTGAGTTTGAGACGTCCACAATTTATCTAGAATGGGCTTCAATTTTGCGGCGTGGGCTGGGCTTGCCTTCATAAGATCATAAATCGTCTTTTCATATCCTGGCGGACGAGCCTCGAGCAGATACTCAGCGGCAGCGCTTCTGAACGCATCCGGGACCTCAACCAAAAACTCAGTCGAGAGCGGACGCACAGCGATAATCGCTGCTGCCAATGCCGCTTTGGCGTTGGACCCATGAGGCAGAGTCTTCCAGGTATTCTCAAGAAATTTCGCTCGCTCCTCCGAATTCAGGAGCCGGAGGAATGCCAAGGGATCAGCTTTTCCGACAGCAATCAGCTCTAGAAGGTGGACATTCTTCATGTGATCTTTCATGATCTCATCAAAAGCTTGCGGATCTTGCAATCCAATATGGAAGAGAGCCGGCACCACGGCAGAGCTATGTCCTTTCGCCAGGCTCTTGAGCTCTTTCAGTAGATCAATCTTCGGTGAGTCGAGTTCAACAAGTTTATCAACACAAGCTTTAGCCTCAGCCACAGATTTGGTGGTGCGAGCCTGTTCAAGAAGCTCCGTCGGATTGTCACTAAGAAAGTCCACTAACTTTATCGGCTGAAGGTTCCCGGGTCGCGACTCCACTGTAACAGCAGCATCATCGTTTAGACCGAACAACGGGCTCTCAGGACTCTTTAAGCTATGGTTGACCAGCGCTCTTAGAGAATCTGCATTTGATGCTCGAAGAGTGGAACCCTTCGTAAGAGTCGACGCCGAACTGTTACCGTGAATCGACACATCGAATTCACAAACAGCATAAAAATCCGCGTAGATTTCAGCGGTCGCCGCAATGCAACCATCAGCGGTGCGCAACATATTCTCAGGTATACGAATTTCAAAGGCTGGCTCTCGGCCATGCTTTATGTCACGAGGGATGTATTCTAAACCGGCCTTATCATAGTTCCCAACTTTGATCGTAACCCAGTCGAGTGAACCCGGAAGCTGATTAGAGGGATGGCTCATTTTCTCTTTCAACAACTGCCTCACCGCTTCTGTGAGCTGTTTGCTCTTTTGCTCAGCGGTGCTACTAACGAAGTCAGGCTTCGACATTGTTTCTGAAATCTTTTTGGCGATTTCACGACAATTCTGATTACCAGCCAACTTGCTCGCCAGCTCGTATGAATCCAGCTGATACTGATCTATTCGATTGGCACCACCTTTGAACATGTTGATCAAGTCATTTTTTCGCGTGATTTCCCATGCTTCCTGTTCGGCTCCCATGGAAAAATAGCTCAGCTGTCGTAGTTGCGTGATTTCACTGGAGCGCTTCTCGAGGTGCTTTCTCAGAGCCTGCCGAGGCTTCTCTTCGGACCAGCCATCCGTGTTTCCAGCTATCGCCTTTTCGAAAATCTCGACGATCTCCTTAGGAGGATTTTCACCAAGGATTAGATCATAGGCGTCTTTGATTTTCTCGAGTCGCTTGCAAAACTCCTTAACGTTGAGAGGATCTTTGCGTACCGGCGCACCAATATCATCCAGGCACTCGGTGATGTGCACAATGTGGGCGTTTAATTTCGCAGTTGGAGCTTGATCTCCAAAATGCAGCAACTGCAATTGCTTCTCCAAACAGTTCTTGAGCGCCAGTTTGGCTTCATCGACATTGAAACTGCGCGGTACCTCTCCTTCTCCAAGAGATGTAAACTGGTTGATGAACTTAACGACTTCGGGTGAAGGATCTACGCCAAACACATCACGGAACCTACTCACCGGTGCTTCCGATAGACGTTTATACAACTTGACCGTGTTGATATCGGCTTCGTTCTTCGTCACTTCAGCAGTTCCAAGAAGCTTGTGAAGGGCGTTCACAAGCGCAAGATCACGATCGCAGTTCGCCTTGATTGCGTTCTTTACCAGGTCTCGAGGGGAATCCTTCATCAGTTGATCGGCGCGCTGCTCCTCGCTCTTGGTCAACGGTACTCCATTTCGTAGCGCGAGAACTCTCCTGGCAAAATCTCCATCCAACTCGTGACCGGGATATGCCGTGTTGTATGCCTTCTGCAATGCCTCCAGCTGTTTGTCATCGCACGTTTTGCCAATACCAAGGTTGTCAGCTAGCCTCCGAATGCTCAAAGTATCTTGCTCCATGTGAGCCAGCTCATGAAGCATACTGCGCGCCCGATCGATTAGGGCTGCCTTGCTTGAAGCGAACTTCGTGTCAGGCTTCATGACCACGATACCCTTGCCTAATCTGTATGCGGCGTTCGAGTTCTCGAAAACTGAAAACTCAATTTTGGGTGCCGGAATATTTAGAAACTTCGATACCTTCTCGTAAATTGGAGAACCGGGTTCGTGGGCATAAATTAAGTCTCTGACAGCGTTCGCGGTAGACGGATGCATTAGGCTGTTGATGCAACTGGTCTGCTTTTCGAAGTTGGCGGGATTGCTGAGAAGAATCTCGCGAGTGGAATAGAGCTTGTCCCGATGATAAACAAAGACCCGATTGCGTTTGTCTACATAATAGTCTGATCCATCCACATGCAATCGCCTGTAGTCGCCATACTTTCCAGCCTTCGGATCGAATTCTTCAGGCACTGATATGCTGCCGTGGTCTTTCCAGTCTCCACGCGCCGATTGATCGCGAAGAACCATCAAATCAGTTCCAGGCATTCGCCCCTTGACCTGGATTTTGGATTCTTTGAAGCCATCGGGTGTAGGTTCCTTGAGAACCACCGTAGGCGGTGCGCCTTCTACGACAACCGGTCCGAATTCAGCTCGGATAGCGCGATTTGCTATATAGTTGTTCCTCTGGCGGCGGAGCATCCACATCGTCGATCCGAGCAGCAGAGCCACCAAGCCGATATCAGTTGCCATGTCGGAAGAGTACTTTCGCACTTCTTGATCATTTTGGACTGGAGCAGCATATACAACGGAAAGGTCTACCTTCGTTTTGTACTCCGGCTCAGTCTGATCTTTTGCTTCTGGCTTTCCAACCGGCTTGGTCTTCTCGACAGCCTGCAGGTGCGCTGTGAATGCCCCACGAAGCGAATCTCTGAACTCTTTGCTTACCATGAGCCGAGGATCACGCTGAAGGCATTGCTCAAGCTCAGCCTTGCCCTCCTTAAACAGATCTTGTCGACCGCTTGCAATCTTCGCAAACGCGATATTTACCTCGATACTTCTGAGAATCTGTGCTCTGTCATTTGCTTCGAGCTCTGCACCATAGAGATCTTTGCGTTGCTCTCTAAGTTGCTCGATATTGCCGCCGTTCGTGATCGCATCTGCCAGTTTGCAGTTCAGGTTTAAACCATCTATAAATAGCCGCAAGCGAAGCTGTTCTGCAGCTGGTTGAGTCTTTCTGGCCGCCTCCAATGCCTCTGCAAACACCGGAAGGGCCTTTTCAATACCTTCGTTCCAGAAGGCTTCGTCAGCCTTTTTCATGACCTGAATCGGGTCGTTCGATTTCGAATCACCTACAGCTTGAGGAGCTGTTTGTGCTTGATCGCTCAGAGTAAGATTGCATTGCCAGGGTCCTAACTTCAATTCCCTGCGAATAGCAGTCATCTGCAAGTAAGCCTTGATGACGGCATCACTGAAATCCGGATCTACCTGGACAGCAGGATTTTCCCGGACAATATCCAACAACTCTTTCTCGCCTTGCGCGATCTCCTTGTCTTGACCGCTCGCGATTCTGAGACAGGCAATCTGCACTCTTGCCGTGACAGGCTTCTCGACCAATGCCCGTTGGAGAATGGTGTTCTTTTCTATGTCATCGACAATTTGAATGAGCACTTCGAGTCGATTCCGGAGCGGTTTGATCTCCTCCTCCGGAGTTTTTTTCGCCTTGCTCTGCTCAATTTCTATCTCAACAGCAGCACACTTCTCTAAATCCTGCAGATACTGTCTATGGCAGGCCTGGAGACCTACTCTTGCCTTCTGCGCATTCGAGTTCAATGGTTTCAGTGAATTCTGGATTTCATCGATGGCAGCTTTAATGCGCTCTTGCGTTCGACCAGCATTATCTTTTGCCGGGTCACCAATTTTGCTACCATCTCCGTTGCCCTGGACTAAAGGCTTGTTGTCGCCCTTCAAATCGGCTGGCGGCTGCGCTGCAGTCTTCTCCTCTTTTTTATTGCCAGGCTCTTGCTTGTCTGTTTCTGTTGGGGACGCCGCATCGCCTTCCGTCAGGACAAAAAACTCTGGCAACTCTTTTCGAGTCTTTGCAGTTTCCCAGTTCGAAAAGAGCTGAATGAATTCAGGATTTCCGCTCGCACCGGACCTAGCACCAAACGATCGATCGCTCTGTCCACTATCCAGCATGTTCCTATCCTCAGTAAAAACTGCCACAAAGGGCAGAGACAACGACATCTCGATTAGCTCGAGACCCCCCGGTCTTGTCGATTGTGCGATTCTAGGTGAGACTTGTTACGGAGTTGCAAAGAAAGGACAAAATGTTTAGGTTCAACAGGAACCTGTGGTTTCCTACGTGCCGTTGCTAATTCTCGAACCAGTCACCGGTCTCGAACGGTCATAGAACTTCAAAGGGTCTTAGATGAACGGCAACATATCCGAGTCCTAATCCTGAATGACCAAGACCTCAGCAGCAACGAGCCTTCGCTTCACGACTGGAATGATGAAGATTGATACGCTTGCTAAAGCGCGCCTGGTACCACTCGTGGTGCATTCTTCACACTAGCTCGGGTCTCGGGGACGAGTTCGTTGAACAAAAGGAGCAGCGCCGAAGCCAGCCCCACTTTGCCCAATAGTGCGGACTTGCCGCCTCCCCTCTCGTGAGCGGACTTAAGAAATTCGTGTTCGGAACCGACTAATCTTGCTCTTTCGTGCGCGGTCTTCAATTCGATTAACTGTTGCAAGTCTGCTCGCCTCTGATTCAACTCATCGATTCGAGCCTGATCGCTTTGTTTTGTTGCTTCGTCTAAACCTGCATTTGTGGCTGCTAATTCATGATGCAACAGCGCTTCGCTCGTATCGCTCAGGCGATTGGCAAGTTCTGTCTCTGATAGCTGCGACAGCGGTAGTCGCACGATATGAGTTACACCGTCCGGGCGGGTGCGAGCTACCGTCACGTGGGCGGATGGCGTTCTCGTGGTCGATTGAAGATTATTCAGGGTGCCGTGCCGTTCGCTGGTGAATTGTGGCGATTGCTCTGCGACACGAAGATGCACGACTCCAGGAGATTCATGAGTATAGGGCTCGTGGCTCGCACCATTGGAGCCACCATTCTCGTTAGCCAGGGCGACTTTCACGTCTCCCACTATGCTAGAAAACGATTCCATTCTGGCTTCGTGCTCGAGATACTGTGCACCGGTCGACCCCAGATAGGCCAATGCCCGAGACGGTAACAGCTGGCGATCGTTCAACTCGATCACATCGATTACAAGTTGGTGCCAACCAGATGGTTTTGATGCAGCTATGCGTTCCAGTCCTGGGCGAATATCATTTGGGGAGCTGTCGATCAATGCTTTGATGCGATTACCTAGAGCCTCTGGAGTCTCCGCGATCGTGGGCTGTGTGTCGGTCGTTCCTCTTTTTAAGAGATGAGATGGATCGACGAGTTCATTGTCAACCAGGTATTCCACAGCACTTGCCCAGTGCGGATCTGGATTGGAGGCAGCGCGATTGACGAACTCCAGGGATAGCGTTTTGGCCTTTTCAAGCTGTCCATCGCTTTGTGCCCGAACGATTTTCTTTTGAAGAGTAATCAAATCTTTCTGTTCGAGATATGCTGTGACGACCGGATGCTCTTTGAAGCTCTCCTTCGGTATATCAGGAGACGTAGATAGCCGTCGCAGCATATTTGTAACTGCAAAGTCGCGAGCAGATATCTCTCGTGCCGAGAATACGAATTCCGTGGAATTTCTGGGATCGGCGCCGAGCACTCTAGTGGTCGGAAGAAGGAGCCGCCTTCTCACTTCCGGGTTGTCTTCGACACCAAGTTCGGTGCTCGCTTGCCAGCGCTTTAGCCTTTCAGCCTGTTGATTTATGTAATCTCTCGAAGCTTCATTGTGTACACCGATGGGGGTTTCTAGAGCGGCCAGGACCTTGTGAAAATTATTTATTTCGGCAGCGACTGCTGTCTTCAGCTCCTGTTCACCTCCGAACATCGCTGTCAATTCGGCATTCGCTTCCGGCGGTGCGCCCTTTACTCTCTGGGGGTCGACTAGACTATCCCTTACGAGCTGTTGGAGAGCCTCGGCTCGGACTAATTCTTTAAACTGTGCTGCTAGCTCTGGACTGGAGAACCTGAGATGTCGATTTTCAGGAGAGACCTGGGTCTGCGAGAACATCCTTCGGCCTGTATTAATCTCCTCAATGCATCCTTCTAATACTGCCATTCGAAAGCCGCCGGAATCAGCCTGTTGGGCGGCGAGCAGATTGAGGCAGTCGTATTTGTGCTGAATCTGATGATCGACTGTGCCGACAACAAATCTGGTGTTCACGTCCAATCTTATTTTGCCGTCATTAGGATTGAACGAGCCTGCCTCTGAGTTGACTACGTCAAATTGGATGGCGTCTCGTGCAACGACTTCGCGAGGCATGCCTAATCGTTCCGCAGTATCGCCGGCATAGCGAGCGATGGCATCGAGCGCTGGATCAATACAGTTACTACGAATGCTGTCGCGCCCGAGCACCGTGTCTGACCCGTGAGGAGATATCCGAAGAGTCTCGCGGACTGCCCCTAATCTGGATTCCACTCTGCATTCGACATCGTAAGCCTCTGACTGTGCAAATGAATCGAGCAATCTACCGACTTCAGGTCCCTGCAACTCATCAGGCGTTATCAATTGCATTTTAAGCAAATAGTCAATGCACTGGTAGCCTGGTCGACCAACAGGTAAAAGTGGAACGATTTCTTTAGCACACCGGCGCGCCTCAACGAGCGCTGTTCCATCGGTATCGTGTCCTGTGGCGATGCGATCCAGCGTCCGCAGGAGAAGTTCTTTTTTCGTTTCCAAGACAATCTTCTGTCGCTGCGTTTCGTTACTACCAACAAGCTCCTTGTTCTCTTTATCACCACCATTCTCGCCTGGTGGAAGAGATTTTGCGGAATGCGAATTTGTGGGCGGTGCCTTTGACTCCACTAGAGCGCGATTGAGCTCTCTGGAAAGATGGAATCGCCGTGCCCGGATCTCTTCGATGGAAAACTGATAATCGGACGAGTCGTACATTCCTAAAACACTGCCCTCAAGTCCAAAAGTCAGCTTTCGAAACTCCGGATGATCTTGCAGTCTGTGTCCCTCTCTCATCCAGTTCTCGAACGTTTTGGATCTTTGCTCCACGTAGGCTTTCGCTTCTGGTGAGGCAGCATCCAGACTGGCTTTGGTGCTGTCGAGTGTGACAGCATAATTGATACACTCCTTTTCCATTTCAGCGGAAATTCCACTAGTGCCACCAAACTCTTTTAGCAATGCTTCTGGGATATTGCCCCTGTTATTGAGCCAGTCGGTAATGTCTGATTGCCTGTACCAGGCACCTGTCCAGGCATATGGTGACATTTCCCTTGCATATTCGCGAACGAGCTGCTGCATGGCGGTGCAGCTTTCCACGCTGCTGTAGCTCGGTCGCATCACGAGTTGGTAGTTAAATACGCGACGAGTGCCCATTCCGGCTTCTCGAATGGAGCTTTCAAGAACGAACATGTCGAAATCGCTCATCGTCGGGTTAGTACCAGCTACGGTATCAGCAGCCAGTGCTATTGCGGCTCGATCTAGATGCAGCTTCATATGACGCATTTCGTGATCAACGACGTCTGCGGCATTTTGATTTCTCGCATCAATATGAATCCGATTGGTGCTGGAGTTGTAGGCACCCTCACCCTGCACAAGGTCGTCCACTCTGAACAGGTCCTCCTGTACGATTGCGTCAGGGAGTCCCAGCTTTCTTGCAGTGCCGCGGGCATGTTCGACCAGTTCGGCGGCGGCCTCGCCTCTAATGGTCCGCATCGGCGCCGTGTCTATCGAGCGGCCCATTTTAAGGGTGCCGACAATCGGCGCGGTTTTCTCGATGAAACGCTGGTTCAATGCAGAACCGACCGCCGGCTCGTTTTTGGTCGGCATGACGCGAATTGCCTGTTCCGGTGGGTGTTCTCTGAATTGACGAGTCTCGATGTTATTTTGGTTGGCGATACCATCAACGATACTATCGAGATGTTCGGAATGTTGGAGGTCTCGAAACTGACGTTTGACCTCGTTAACGCTGAGAATTCTTTCTTCTTTCACAATCAGCCCGAGGATATTCGCGGTATCAGCGGTCGGATTCTGAGCAAGATTGGTGACTATAGCGCCGGCTACAGCTTTTGCGTTGCTCAACGCTTGTTTTTTAACAGCCGGGGTGACGGCGAGTTTGCCTTCACCAATGTGCTCATGTAGCTGGACAATCCTTCGGGCCTGCTCCAGCGCGTTTTGCAGTAATTCGCGGGTGGTATTGCCTTCGACTGAGGCATCCCCAGATTCAAGTGCCGCGACAGCCCATTCCAATTCTGAAGCGCGGGCCTGGGCGGCAATCGGTGATTTCACCCAGCTGGGCGCTCCTACACTTGCGCCTGCCCGGGCGACGTTACTGTCGATGTCCTTAGAAATCGTCGTCGGATCTTCTGCCCAGCGCTCTCGATAAAATTCTTTTGCTGCTTCGACGGCGGACACCAGATGACTATTCTCATCGATGTGGATACTTGCACCAAGATATGCTTTTCCCTGATAGTAGAGACCTAGCTCACCCTGAAACTCGTGCCGCAGGAATTCGAAGCTATTACCGAACTCGGGCAACAGCTTCTGAACCAGTGGCAGTGTCGCCTTGTCCTGGAAAAATCTGTTTATCTCCTGTTCTGACACGTTATATCTACGATCCGGATGTTCATCAAGGTAGAGGTGAAATAGTTGACGCATGGCGCTTTTTCCTGGCTCTGTCAGCGCGAACCTCTGTTCATGGCCGCTGGAATAGCAACAAGGAGCGCTTTCAAGCTGGTATGAGAATCGTGGCTTGGCGCTACCAATTTCTGCATCGATATGCATGCGCAACTTCCTGTCTGTCGATTCAGGCTCAAGTTCGGCAATGGCGATACGGTCGATGTGATCGAGCAGTAGATTCAAATTTTGATGTAATTGTTGCACGGCATTGGGACTGCTGGGATCAACCTCGATTCTTCCAGTCGAAAGGTCGGCATTGGCGAAGTTACCAATTGCAATTGTGCTTCTAGATCGCACATTTTCGGGGCGGTCGCCCTGAGAAATTAGATCAGCAGAAAAGCCCTGTTCTTCAAGGAACCTGCGAGCTTCCAGCGCAAGCAGGTTTTCTGCTTCTTTGATCAAGGCGTCTCTACTCTCTGGGTGTAGAGCCATTTGTCCAGAAATTCTATTCAGTTCGCGGTCTGTTGCAGTGCTTACGGACGAGATGTCTGAAGGCGGAGTAGGCGCCTCGCCTGTTCGATTCGGTGCACCAGGGGTTAATTTGATCGGTTCCAACAATGACCTAAAATGAGTCTCAAATGATTTGTCGTTCGACGTAAGGAGCAAACTCTTTCCCGGCCGATCGACGGTAATGGTGGCAGGTCCATCGGCACCCACAACGAGACTTATACCTGCTTTCCTGTCATCGAGGCGGAGAACAAATTGTTTTTCCGTGTGCTTCGATAGTCCTTCGCTCACCATCCATAGTGTCACATCCAAACCCCGATCGGGCAGAACAGCTGCCAAATTCGTATTAAATTGTTTGGCCAATTCCGAGCTGCTGGAGACCAATCCGAATGAATCGTCCGCCAGGTGCGAGACGGCCTTCTGGAGCGCGCCGATGTCGCCGCCTTTGACAGCCTTGCACGCATCGGCAATCGATTCGCAAGTGCTGAACATCCGAAACTGCGAGTAAGAATTGAAGAGTCCGTATTCGGATGATTGATTGAGTAGACCGTTCTTTACCTCGAATACTTTGTTGTCCTGCGACGCGTAAAGGCTCTTGCCATCGACCGATATATGCGTGTAACCAGACAATCGTCCTAAATCTACTCGCGGTGAAGGTGGAAGCGGTCTTGATTCCGGAACGAACGATTCATCTTTGCCGACGTTTCGAACCAGGTAGCCGTGACTGCCAATCATACCAAGTGGAGCGCGCTCTACACCAAATACGGTAGCGGGCGGATCGGTTCGGAAATTGCTCCAGGCTTTCGGTTGAATTCCCGGTGTGGCTCTGTCAAAGCCGAAGGCTTTCTTGACCGAGTTCCAGCGTTCTGACCAAGATGCGCGGCTGGTTCCTTCGGTAGATGGGCGGACTCCAATGAATACAGTAAATCGCAGATCTCTTTGAGTCAGGATTTGTTTATCCAACAGCAGTTGCATGGCGCTGTCTGTATGCTCCGCACTGGGAAGATTACGTGCCAGATTGAGAGCATGTGATCTGACGCCTTCATAGTTGCCGGTTCTCAGTGCTTCTCCTACCGCTTCTGCATCTCTTATAAGATCAAGTTCGAGCTGTACCGAATAGCCTGCCCCTCGCCAGGTGTCAAGCGTTCCGCCGGTCAGGGTAGCAACATCTTGGAGATCCTGGAGAGCTCCGGTCGCGGCGGCATGCCTGGCACGAGTCTCGGTAGGTGAGTACCAGTACTGTCTCCAGTCGGAGGAACTCAGAACGTCATGGTAAGGACTCTTCATAAGTCCTTTCACTTCCGGATTTTCGATTATCGGTATGCCGACTTCAGTTCCAGCAGTTGCTCCGGCTGGCTTCTCGCCTGAGCCGGCACCTTCTGTCTGCGATTGCGACGATTGGGCGCCCATTAAGGTCGCGCTCTTCTCTGTGACATATTTGCGGACCTCCGGTTTTTGCATTGCCCGTTGCGTCACTCTGCTGTATGTCATAATGGCGTTGTAGAATTCACATTCTCTGGTAATCTCGTTGGCCAGGGTTTCTCGGCTGCCGAACTCGGACAAAAGCGATTGCGGAACATCTCCACTGATGACAAGCTTGTGGATGGCAGCATTGTTTGTTGCAGCCTGCAGATCTGTGCTGGCGTTAACGTGCGTCCGAATCAACTCTTGCATATCCTGGCGGGCTTGATCAGTACGGTACGTGGGTCGATTTTCTAACTTGCCGCCGACGAGTCGGGTAGTTCCGTTGCCAATCCCTTTTAGCAGGTCTTCAAGCACGTAGTGTTTGAATGTTGCAGGCGAGGTCTCGTAGATAGCCGTCTTGTCGAGGAAATCCACAAGATGCTTAAGTTCATGACGAAGGGTGTTCAATGGCTCACCCTGCTGAAGTCCATTGCAAACATGCACTCCTAGGCTGAACTCATTAGAGAAAAAACCAGCACTGTCGCCAGGTTTCGTCAATAGTTGAAACAACGAGGGCTTGATCAGATCTTCTGATGCCCCCATACTTTTAACTATTTCGCGCGCTAGTGGTACCAGGTCCTTGAGCGTCTCTCGCCAGACCTGCTGGACCAGACGATGCTCAGGTGGATAACCGCTTTGTATCAAGTTATCGATGCTTTGCAAAGATCGAGTAATTCTTTTGTCGGCTGATATCATTGACTCCGATAATGGAGCACCATTGGCGAGAGCAAGATCCAACGCTTGCAACTCTCGCTTAGAATCGGAACGCTGCGCCTTTTTGGATATAGCATCTAACGCCTTTTCGGGTTTGACGCCTTTCGAAGTACTCGTTGTAAGCCCTTTGCCGTCGACTTCAATTGTCAGATGTGATTCCGAATACCTGGGCTCAATAGTAAGCGATACTTTCCTGGAATTTTCGAGTGATCTGTCGCTGGACTCCGCCCCTTCTTCCTTCCATTCGAATTGGATGTCGAAGTTCCTGAATTCATTTTTGATTGCCAACATTTGAGGCGATTCGCTCAGGTTTCGCCCCGCCAATCTTGCGCCGGAAACGAAGTCTTCTAGCGCTGACATATCTCCGTCCAAGACAGCATTGCGAACTATGGAAACCATCATGCGCTGCTCCGCCGGTGAAACGTCTGGAGCGAATGCTTGCGCTATGGCCTCCTGTCGCTCGCTGCTCCTGATCTTTCCTTTGCCGGAGAATAACTCCCACAATAGAAGTGCCGATGCTCCGCCGACTGCCACTACTGGTAGTGCCCCCTCCTCTGAATCCGTTTTTGCGTCGTTGTCTCTTAATCGTTCCTTCGGCCTGGACGGTCGGGCAGATTCTTTATCATCCCCTTCGAAGTGTTCCATATCGACGGTTTTGCCGGTAAGATCTTCGACGCTCACGATCGGAAGCTGCATTCCCGAACGTTTGGCAAGATCTTCGGTTGGCATACCTTCGTCCGGATCCTCGATGGAGACATCTCCGAACTCTTCCAGTTTGCTACTTTCCCGGACATTCGGACCTTCTTCTGACTGCTTATCTGAGTCGAGGCACTGGGATGCTTCGTCGCCCAGCGCCATTATGGTCGACTCCGCATCGTTAAGTTCATCGGTGTCGTCGCTATGAGCGAAGTCGAACTCGTCGTCTCGTAGAGAGTTGAGCTTGTTTTCGCGTGGAGAAGTACTGTCCTGAATTTTCACAGGACCGTTACCACAAGCGTCGTCAGCTCGAGCTTTGTCGGTATTGTTCCGCTCAGTCACAAGATAAGCCCCAATGAAAAGGTTTTGATATTACGGCTAGAACAGACCGCAGCATAGCCTTTCCCATTTATTATTTTCCCTTTGAGCTTGGCTGGCAAACGGAGCGAGATCAGGTTCGATTTTGCATGCAAAACCAGCAGCCCTGCTATTGTTTGCTCAATTCAGGAGTGGAAAGGAATCGGATGCCGGTCTTACAATCATCACCTGGCGTTTTAGGGTCAAAAATAAAGGGACACCCTGTATCTGGTGTCCCTTGTAAATGTTTGCAGGACCGGTGCTGCCCTCGGTAGAAACCATCCCTGATCGCTCTCTCTGGAGAACCTGCATCATGAAGTTATATACCCATATTGGCAGCTTTTTAGGAGGGACTACTGTTCTTTAATGATTTATTTTGGAGACTCTCCTTTAGCACTCAGCTCTTTCAATTTATTGCTGCAATGGTTGAGTGGAGTGAATAAACCAGCTCAGGAGCCAAGTGGCTTAAGCGGATCGTCCGGCCAGGCGTGTTTTGGATAACGCCCTTTCAGATCCTTCTTCACCGTCGGGTAAGTATTTTTCCAGAAGCTCATCAAATCATCAGTAATCTGCTGCACACGGAAATTCGGAGCTAATAAATGCATCATCACTGTTACCCGCGATCGAGCTATTCGTGGTGTACTCGTCATGCCAAACAGCTCTTGAATGCGAGCGGAGAGTACGGGCGCCCTGTTCTCTTCGTATGCGAGTTTCGACCTTCGTCCATTTGGCAAAGCAATGAATTCGGGCGCCTCCTTATCCAGGGAGGCAAACTGCTCTCTAGTCAAACTGCTCTCAATTAACTGAATCAATGAAGCCGGCTGTAGATCCGCAACACTTGTCGCTCCACAACACCAGAGTGGCAAGAACTTCAACCAGGGGCTCTCGCCAAAGTCAGGGAAATCCAGCTCCGGCACCCATTCTCGCAAAAACCTGATTCTCATCACGAGATCTCGAACCGGCTCCTCGATTAGCGATTCAACATCGTATCCGGAGGCGATAGACTCCGCCAGCACAGTACCGGGGTCGATGTCGGCAGGTATTCTGGTGATTGCTTCCTCAAGCAAGAGATCGCAAAATCTCGTGCGCTTCCAGGCCACAACTTTCTGCCTGGACTTATCAAACTCAACCTCGATAGACGAAGTTACAAGACCGTCAGGCAGCCATTCGCGTTGCACGGCTGAGGCCCTCCGCACTGACAGCTCCGGCCTATTGAGATCGATCAAGTCAACCGCGGCGAACAATTGTGCATCAAATACCGTGGATTGGTCTGACAGCTTAACTCCACGGCCGCCGACCATCACTGCCCGAGGGTCTTTCGGTTGACGGCGACTACAAATACGATCGGGGAATGCAGCCATTATCGCTTTCAAAACTATGTCCTCAGATGCAGTATCAGATACTTCATCCTCTTCCGAATGTCCTTGCTCGGTGACCAGTCGCTTCAACTGTGAAGCCGCGCGCAATACGTGCTTTGCTGGACCTGGCAGAACTGCCCCCATGATCGAATCAACGGCGTTTTTGTCCAATGAATATGACTCAAGCGCTCTTACCTGCTCCAACACGTCGGATTCGGTGTGGTGCGCTGACGCAACCATGTCCTGGCTCCTGAAAGGCGGACGTTCAGAGAGCAGCGCCGCACAGAGCGCTGTGCGCTTGACCTGACCCATTCTGGCCCCGGCGATAAGCAAACATGCCAGCCGTGGTTGCAACGGAAGCTTCGACATGGCACGACCAAGGTCGGTAAGCTTCCCAGAGCTGGCTGCACCAAGGCGCTCCAAAAGCTCAAGCGCTCGATCTATAGCTTCGCTCGGGGGCGGCTCGAACCAGGGAAAGGCATGAATATCTTTCTCTCCCCAGGCTATCAGCTGCAAGACTGGCTCTGAAAGTTCCAACCGTTCAATCTCGGGAACCTCGAAGTCAGGAAAAGCAAGCTGCTCTCGCTCTGTCCACAAGCGCAGACAAATACCGGGAGCAGTGCGTCCCGCTCGACCAGCACGTTGGGTTGCAGACGCCTTTGAAATCCGAGACAGCTCCAGTCGATTGATACCAACTGTGGGGTCGAAGCGATTGATGCGCGCCAGTCCGGTATCAATAACCGCATCCACTCCAGCAATAGTAAGCGACGTCTCCGCCACGTTAGTCGCCAGTATTACTTTGCGCTTAGCGGAGTCTTGCAATACGCGCTGCTGAGCCGAGAGCTCCAGATCTCCATACAACTCCAACAGATCGTATTCTGCTTCAGATAGGGTGGCCTCCAAAATCGATTTTGTCTTTCGAATCTCGCCCAATCCCGGTTGAAAGATCAAAAGATGGCCGGCGCTCCGTCCCAAGGTCTGGGCTACAAGGTCGGCAGCCAGCCGCTCAGAAGGAAGATTGGCGGGAAATTTCAGATACTCGATCGCAATTGGAAATGTTCTACCGGGACACTCAATAACTGGAGCATCGCCCAGGTATCTGGAGATCGGGGTGCTGTCCAGAGTGGCTGACATTACGACAATGCGCAGATCGGGACGGATCATCTCCTGAACCTGCCTTGTCAGGGCAAGTGCCAGATCACCATTTACGGTGCGCTCATGAAACTCATCGAAAATCACGACGGAAACGTCTTCAATGCTCGGGTCATCCTGAAGCCATCGAAGAAAAACACCATCTGTACAGACCAGAATTCTGGTATCGCGCCCCGAGCGCCCCTCATGGCGAACGCGATAACCGATGTCGGCACCAACAGCAGTGCCCCGCTCCTGAGACATGCGCTCCGCCGCTGCCCGCGCCGCAATACGCCGCGGTTGCAGAACTACGATCTTACCAGAGCTTTTATTTTCAAGCTGGAACAGACCAGCATCCAGTAAGGCAGGCGGAACTCTCGTCGTCTTTCCAGCACCAGGCTCTGCCCGCAATACAAGCACACCCGAGTCTGCGACATTGCCGACGATTTCGTCGACAACATCATCGATCGGTAGCCGGTTGACCTTGTCTCCCATCGCTCGTTGTTGGTAAGGTCCCTATAAGAATCCTCCTATACTATCTACTTCACACCAAACAATAACAACCTATCTTTGCGATTTTAAAAGTCAAGTCATCTGGCGACAACGCCATCAAGCGCAAAAACTGGCTTGTTGTCGACTGCACAAATCAAGAGCAAACAAGCAGTCAAGAAGCGACCTGCGCCCAGACATCAGGTCCATTAGCGATTGATCGCGGAACATTCAAGCTCAAGACGCTCGAAGTTGCTAGCGACGTTTTTTTCAGGATATCCGACAATTCTTGAAAAATCATTGAGCACATCCTTCCTTCGGCGCACAACTAAAGGCCTTGGATCTCGAGGATTGAATACCACGGAACTTACACTCGTATTTTCCGATTCGATCTTAGAAGAATCTCCGGTGTCCACGACAACAATTTACCAACAATTGTCAATTATTTTGGATGCAGGGTAACAGCCGTTCCGGCAGCAATCGAGGTTTTGACCTGATATATGGACATGTCGATTGGTTCATCAAATGTACAGAGAGCAATTAGCGCACCACAGACGCTCACAGCGATAAATGAGCAA
This sequence comes from uncultured Candidatus Obscuribacterales bacterium, assembly GCA_964541355.1. Lineage (GTDB taxonomy): Bacteria > Cyanobacteriota > Vampirovibrionia > Obscuribacterales > Obscuribacteraceae > JADYXR01. Next base: position 17,136 of record CAZISK010000002.1, on the reverse strand, counting down.
CTCGAGTCCTTTGAACTATGGATCTCAAAAAAACCTATCAAATATGGTACGAGAAGAGTCTATTGCTCAAGACTAAAACATTTTCGCGACTTCGTGCAGCATCAAGCGGCTCAAGGCTTTATAGCAAACTACCGAATGAGCAGTTTCAATCAATTGATTCAGTCATTCATAACCTATGCTCGAAAGCAGGATCTGAGTCTGCACACTGTCAACAACTTTCTCTCGCTGTTTCGACAATTTGCCGAGTACAGCGGTCAGTCGATGGCCAATGTTCCGGTGTCCGGTTTTCGCGAGCCCAAAGAAAAGTGCCTGCTCTCTGAAGAGGAACTTTCCATTTGTGTGAAAACGGCTCGAGATGGCAGAAGTAAAAGAGACCTGGCGCTTGTTCTCTTGTTCCTGAAGACCGACTTACGATTAGGAGAGTGTCGTGATCTAAAACTTTCAGATTTCGTTAGAACCGCTGATGGTGTCAGAATGAAATTAGAGAGAGGAGAGCGAGCAAAGTATGAGAAAATTGATCGTGTGCTCCATGTTGCGCTTGTGAACTGGCTTGGTGAGCGATCGAGAGTGGCCTGCTATCGAAATTCACCTTACCTTTTCCCCGGAATGACCGGTCGAAGGATCTCGACCAATGCCCTGGATGCCACCATACGCCGAATTGGAATCGATTCAGGTCTGATCCTGTCCTGCCGGAGACTACGGAATACGGCTCAGGGTCTGCAACCTGAGATCATTCATTCCGCCTGTCTGTCACTGCCCATCGATTATGATTCGGCGGGTGCTATGTGAAAGATAGATCAACCAACAGGTTTCGCTCGAGCTAACTTTCAGATGCGATCACAAAGTCAACGTTTCTAAAGCTGCTCAATCGAGGGTAATGTTGGTTTCGGAACCTGTATCAGCGAGTATTTTGTTGGCTAGATCTCGAGTGGTCGGAGAGAGTCCGCTGAAATGATCTTTTCCTTCTATCTGAACGAAATGAACCAACTTGTTGGTACAAGAATCTTGCATTGAAGTTAACTCAGAGATGTTCGATTGTCCCTCGGTGCCTTCGATAACGAAAGTAGGCGTCTTGATCGAATTCAACCAGTAACCTGGCGAGCGCAGCTCCACTTCCTTGGAATCACTAAGATTGACTTGAGAAACAAGATCACCATAGCCTCGAATATCACGCACCGGACCGAATGAAAACACCGCTCGGAACTTCGGCGAACACTCGGCAGCCAACAAAGCGACGGTACCCCCGGTACTGTGACCGCCTAGATAAACTCTGTCAGGATCGACATAACTTTGTTTTTTCAAAAATTCACCGGCTGCCAATACGTCGTCGATCTCACCGAGGAAGCCTTCCTTGGATCCAGGATTCTGGTTGCCACCACGAAGCGACGGGAACATCATAACAATGCCGTTCTTTCTAAAGGCGGATGCCGACTGATTATTCTCTTCAGGACCTTCGTTCCAACAACCGTCGTCGACTGTGTTGCAGTCGCCCCCAGTAACCCAAATAATCGCCGGATGTTTTTTGCCGTCTCGTGGATCCGGCGTCAGATACGCACCCATCGGGCCCGCTGGTGACGAATACTGTACCTTCACAAATATTTCCTGGGGCGGATCAGGCATATCCGCATGCGCCTGTTGATTGGATTGCAACTCCGTATGGAAAGATTTTCTTGCCTCGCTCAGCGGTTCGGTATTGACCTTCTGTGACGCACAGGCATGGAGATTGAGCGACACCGCACATAGTATCACGAATGATCTGATTGAAATACTGTTCAAACCGCCCTCCTTGTCTATGCAGAATAATCTCGAATTGAACACAATAACATTTCATAACAGCTATGTTTTAACCGACTCCGAACTGCTCACACGAGCTGTCCGAAGCGGCCAAACGGGTGCTCCCATTAAGCTGCGTCTTCAATGTTTAATTCTTCAAAAAGGACAGCTAGTCCTGCTTGAAGCTCAGGCAGCCCGCTTTATTCATCGCGCTGCTCGGCTTTATTACTATCACATATCCGTCTTTTTCCCAGCCTCTGACGACGACTTTCAAATCAGGCTTTTCTGTTGGAGTGGTAATTGTAGAAGCGAGAAGTGCAAGCGCGATAGACGATGTGAGCAAAATGAGCGATTTCTTTATCATGGTATTCGCATCTCTCGACTGGGATGTGTTTCGATCATGGCAGGACATTGTGACCAAATGAGGACAAAGAGCTGTGGCATGGTGACATGGCAAGAATCAGTGAGCACGTGTAATTGGTAAACCGATAAGAAAGACTTCTGGAGAACCAAACTCACAACCTTTGGAGCCTATATACCCTTTTTAGACAAATACCAACAAGGGTGTCGACGCCAACAATCCTCTTTCAGGATGAATCCATTGTTTTCCCAGAATGCAACCCTCTAAATAGGGCGCTAATCACATCGAGTATATAATAGCCCGCAAACACCAGAGATTTTAAGAGGAGGCGATCAACATTCACAACCATCCACTAGAACTCAGAAGCGCCTCCCAGGAAGACATCGAAAGGGCGAAGCTCCTTCTAGACAGCAACGTTCGCGGCGCGCTGAGTGAGTCTGAGTTGCAAGAAGGATTTATCTCGATACACTTTTCCATCGAAGAGCTGATGGAGATGACCGCCAACGGCATCACCATCGTAGCCGTGTCCGGTACGCAGATTGCAGGGGCGCTGTTTGCTCAATCGTGCCGCTACAACCTTCAACATGTTCCATTGGCGGCGAAGATGGTCGAAAAGCTGGAGAGCATGGTCATCGACGGTGCATCGATTGCAGTCGACAACTCCATCGTCTGCGGACCGGTCTGCATAGGCAAGGAGTTTCGCGGACTGGGGTTGCTCACCCGTCTCTATGACTGTTTCAAACTGGAAGCGCAAAACAGATACCAGATCGGACTCACTTTCGTGTCTCAAAACAACCCGAGATCACGCCGCGCCCACGAAAAAATCGGCATGAAGATTATGACCACCTTCGAGTCGGATGAGCGAGTCTTCGACGCATTCGCCATGCGGTTGCTTTAGGCGCTCGTGAGCAACTAAATTCAGTGTCAAGATGGCGCAATGTTTGCTTATTTATTAATTCGAACTAGCCGAGCCCAAACCTCATGAAGTATTACACCATAAGCCTTTCCAGCTTTTACACCTGGCTAGCATGTCGCGCACTTTCGGCACTAAAACGCACAGCAATTGACATTCTCCGGCATTTCGCAGCCGGCTTGACAACGACCGGTATGCTAGTGGCATCTGTCTTGTCGGAGTAATGCCATGTTTCGCATCTTAGTTGTGTTGTTCGTCGCAGCTGGTTTTGCGTGTGGTGGGTTCTGGTTCTGGACGACAACACCGCAGTATTCAATCTCGCAGATTAAGGACGCGATAAAAACCCATGACCGGGTGAAGTTCGATCGGCACGTCGATGTTAATGACTTTTCGTCGGGGATGGTAGACGACATGCTGACCGAGCCTATGAAGGAGTGTCTGGGCGGCGGAATGATCGGTCGCTGGGTAGCAGGCGGTCTTTCAGCGCTGTTCAAACCAACACTTACCGCCAGCATCAAAGAAGATTTGTACAACCTGGTCGAGACAGGTAATTTCAATCATAACTCCCAGGAAGACCAGATGTCGCTAAGCGCCATGGACGAACGCCTCTGCCTTAGACAGCACTCGCTCAAAAGTGTCGACAAGGTGAAATCCGATGGAAAATTAGCCGAAGTCGAAGTCGTTTTGCACAATGACAAACACAATAAAGATTTGAAGCTGGATTTGCAAATGCGCGACATGGGCGGATATTGGCAAGTTACGAAAATGCTCAACTTTCCTGAGTTCACATCGCAACTCGTGGAAATGGAAGGCGACCACGTGAAAAGAGATTCAATATAGCTAATACCGCGCAACCGGACATTGAGTTTCCTGATAAGCTAACTCGATGCTAAAGATCGAGTTACGCAAGCCCAGCATAGTTGTCACTGCACTCATCTTGCCGGCGCTTGTCCTGTGCTGGTTAATCAAAAGTCAGATTTTTGCGACACAAGAGAAACCAAGCGTGATGCTGTGGGCATGGGAAGCTCCAAGCGATTTGCGATGGTTGGATCCGAAACGGATCGGTGTTGCATTTCTGTCGGAAACAATCACACTCTACGACGATCGGATCTGGATAAAACCCAGAATGCAACCGCTCAAGGTAACAAAGGATACTTATCTTGTTCAGGTAATCAGAATCGAGCGCAGTATGCGCGCTAAACCAACGCTGTCAGAGCATCAATTGGAGCGACTCGTCGACCACGTCCGGCAACGCGCGGAGCAAGTTGAATGTAGTGGATTGCAAATCGACTACGACGCCAGGCAGTCGGAGAGAGTATTCTACCGCGCTCTTCTGCATAGACTGAAAGAAACATTGCCACCACGGGTGGAGCTTTCCATGACCGCTCTCGCATCGTGGTGCATCGGCGATCGCTGGTTGAAAAACATAGAAGTCGATGAAGTTGTGCCGATGCTGTTCAGCATGGGAAAGGACAATCAGACCGTCGTGCGTCACATCCGCGCAGGTAAATCGCTCGACAGCTGTTCCGGGCAGATTGCCATCGGACTTGCAGAGCGCGACCGGGACGTCGCCGAGGCGCTCACTGCCGATAATGGCAAGGCTTTATTGAAAGGCAAAAGAGTTTACTTGTTTTCCTGCACTGGATGGACAGAAGCAAGAGTCGATAAAATCTTACGGAGGATGGCTATATGAAATTGCAACGATCAAGATTCACCTTGAAAGCAAAATCAGTGGGAAGGCGAATGTTCATCGGTGCCAGCATATTCGGTGCCCTTTTCGCGGCATCCAGCTTCGGCGCGGCATCCGCATGCGGGCCATTTTCAAAGCTCGCCCTCTTCGCTCACGACCGGCATCCGGACTTCCCCTTAAAACTGTATGCCGCAGGAAATCTCGGGATCATTCGTCCCAGCTACGCGCGCTCATACATGGCGCTCGCCTATCGCTACTTGTCAGGTCAAAAGACATCTACGGAACAACAAAAGGCTATTAATTCGCTGTGGCAATCGCGATTGGCAGCCCCGGACTCAGACCTGCAGAATGCCACCACCGCATGGTTGAGCGAGCGCAACAAAATCAAAGCGGCACCTCTGAAAAAGGACGTAGATGTATACAGCTTCAGCAACTACTCGCTCGGTTACGTCAATTTTACGCCTTATGCATTCAATAATGCCACGGGGATACTCAAGAAAAAAATCGGACGGTTTGGAATAGCCGACAACCGAGTTGTCGATTGGGCTATTGTGCAGGACAAGGTTTTCGGAGTCGGGGCAGATTCCTCACCGATCGAGCCTCTGGCCGACAGTGCCGACACCGAAGATCGAGCGGACAGGAGATATCAAATCGCATGCAAAAGCCTCTATGATGGGGACTATGACAATGCCGTGCAACAGTTCGAGAAGATAGCCCAGGACAAAGGTTCTCCATGGCAAAAGTGGGGCTCCTATCTGGCAGCCCGCTCGTTATGCCGCAAAGGTACGACCGGGGAAAAACTGATTGTAGATGATTTGAAACAAGCAAAGACGATCGTCGATCAGATTCTTCAGTCAGAAGATCTGAAAAGCATGCACAAGGACGCACGCCGGTTAGCTAACTTTATCGAATACAAGATCGATCCACAACAACGCGCGCGCGAAGTCGTAGCCGTATTGTCCAGCACCAAAGAAGATGAAGATTTGGCGGCGGCCCTGGGCGATTACACCGTAATTCTCGATCGCGTCGCAGCGGCGGAGCAAGGAGAAGAGGCACCGTCCACAGGGCTCAAAACCGACGACAATACAACCTGCAATGGTTGTACGGGTAGTGGCAGACAAAAATCGGACAACAAAGGGGTCCCTTCACTCGAGTGGACGGCGCAGGGTGCTCTGATCGGGCTGTTCGGACTACTGTTCGCCCGCCTGTTTCAAAGCAAAAGAGCACTGGACAAATCACAAGCCGCCAAATTCCCTGCGGCTTTGGTTGCTTGCCTGTCGGTCGCGGCTCTCGTTGCGGCAGCTTGCTCGCAGAGCGCTCACTCAGTACCGGATAAAACCTCCGCCTCAGATGCAGCATCGACCTCACCTCCTGACACTAGCAGGACGCCTCCGCCACTGGTGGTTGATGACGATATGACCAAATGGATTTTCAACATGGAGGAAGACTCGGCCGATACGGCGAAACAGGCATATGATACCTGGAAGAAAACGGCAAGCCTGCCCTGGCTGGTCGCCACTCTGAATGCCCTCGATGGGTCCAGTCCACAGAAGGATGAAGTGCTCCAGGCGGCAAGCAAGATTGTTCAGGATTCACCAGCCTTCCTGACCGTGGCGTATCATCGCGTAAGAACTCTCAAGGAGTGCGGCAAAGCATCAGAAGCAATCAAGCTCTGCCAATCACTACTGAGTCTTCCTGCAGGTAAACTGCCACCAGGCAGCCGCAACCTGATCATCCAGCAGTACACGCCACTTGTGACCACACTCGCTGAGTTCTCGAAGATTGCTGCACCCAGCCCAGCAGCAATAGTATGGGACTATGACCTGGCAGAGATTCCAGAGCTTTTGAATCAGAAGAAGTCTACCGACGGTTACGTCATTCAGGAAGGCAGACTAACTCCTGAGGCAGCGCTCATAGTCAACGAGTTGGCACCGCTCTCTACCATCGCCAAGTTAGCAACAGATCCGGTTTTGCCTGATAAAGTCAGACTGAACTTGGCTCAGGCCGGCTGGGTGCGAAGTATCCTACTGAAGGATGAGAAAGTCGCAATGACCCTGTCGCCAGTGCTGAGGCAGCTACGCCCTCAACTAAGCGCTGGTCTCAACGCGTACGAACGGGCTAGCTCGCCCTCCGACAAAGAGATCGCGGCCTACTCTGTGATTCTGCACAACCCTGCCATGCGCCCCTATGCAACTTCAGGATTAGAGAGGGAAACCGCTTTCGATAAGATCGACAGCTACAGAGATAATTGGTGGTGCGAGCAGGCGCCTGCAGCGCCGATAAGCTCGTACAGTCCAGCAGCTGAAGAGGAAGAGAAGAAGGTGATTAAACCGGAAGCGGCTTTCTTGAGCAAAGAAGATCAGCAGCAAGGCACCAAGCAATACGCGGGATTGAAGGCGATAGGCACAGCTCCGAACTACCTCGCTCAGAAAGTGTTGACTCTGGCTAAAGGGTCACCCCAAGATGAAAGAATTCCGGAGCTGCTTCACATTGTCGTAAGTGCCACCAGATATGGCTGCACCAACGATACGACCACAGGCTTCTCGAAGCAGGCATTCCAAGTGTTGCACAGCAAGTATCCGAGCAACCCCTGGACTAAGAAGACGAAATACTGGTTCTAGAGCCTCAACGATGCGCTGGAGGTCCTGCTCAGAGTACCACGGGATGTCGCCGGAAAAGGTCGAGTATCAGGACTATGCATGCCAGATCCGTCAGCACCGAGTGGGCGATTGCAGTTGTAATGATCGACCCCGTCTTTCGATACACCACCGCAAGAAAAGCGCCGTATATAGCCAACATTAAGCTTCCAATCTCCGCCCACACGGGATACATGATCATGGCGAAAATCGAATAGTGGAACAACGCATAGGTAAATGACGACCAAACAATACCAAAATGCTTGTTTTTCAAATTCATGGCGTCGAGTTCGTTAAGAACTACACCGCGCCAGAAAAGCTCTTCCAGAACCGGATTCACGACAATGGCATAAATGCTGAGCGGCCAAAATATCGCCTTGCTGTATCCAAGCTGCTTAAGCACGTCTATCACATGATCGTTGGATAACAATCGGTCACCGAATAGTTCGTAAGTGAAAAGAGCAATGATGGTGAAGATGACCGATGCCACCATTAACGCAAGACAAATTTTGAGTGAGGGGACAAGCAGCGTCTTACGCCAGTGAGAACGCCCCCAGATTATCGCCGGCACGAGGCACAATCCATGGTAAAGAGCGAATGTCCAAGCTGCGCTTTGGATTTGATGTAAGCCGACCCAGATTGCCACGCAGGGAAGCAAGGACCAGATGATAACTCCCACTAGCCTGAGCTGACGTTTTTGGTGATCGGACATTGTGTTTCCCCAGCGGCAATAAACCCGAATGTTCGGATATCGCGCTATGATACCAAGTCCACTATCAATTCATAAGATCAAACTCTTATCACTACCTTCTATGCGGAGGACGGTGCGCGAAAGACTCCTCAGCGAGCGGCGCTCCATGATTCTCGAGCATAATGTCGGTGACTTTTCGACCGGATATAAACTCCATAGTCAGCACGCAACACGTGCTGTAACCCGTTAATCGGAGCAGGAACCGCGATACAACGTAAAAATCTTCTGAGAAGTGCTCGCTGCAATACCGGATATGGCACCAGTCAATGCAACATGCGCTAGTTATGTAGCCCGACTCCACGCCAACCGGCAATCTTTGCCTTCCGTCGGGAGCTCGTCGACCAGGTTGAGTTCAATCAGCCTGTTTTCAAACCATACAACCGAGTCCATCGATTCATCCAGTCGCTCAGGACGACGATAGGCATTGTCGGCTCGATGAAACAAGACCAAAAGATTCAGATCGAGATTGTCACGCCCAAATTCATCGACAAAGCTTTGCCGACGGGATTCTGTCCAGCGAACCGATTGCCAGACACCATCGCGATCAAGCAATTTCCTCCAGTGACTGTAGGCACGATCGTTACTCAAGATCACCTGTACGAGCCGATCGTCGGCATCAAGGTCCACCGCGATTCGAGCGGATAGAACACTGTGCGAATCTGAGACCAACCGCCCATCAACATATTGGGTAATGGGCTTGCCGATATCGTGCAGATAGGCTAGCGCAACGAGATCCAGATAATAGGGAAGCTCTGAGTACCACCGGTTGATGAACGGTAACAACTGCTCCGTCACATGCCGACCAACCGTCCCTTCTGGATGCCCAGGTCGGGGCTGTCCCCAGTCGCGTGCCAGCCGCCAGGCTGATGAGTTTAATACATTGGTTACAAGTTCCTTTCCGTTCATTTTTTCTATTCCTTTGCGAATCACCACAATGATCGCTTCTGTGTTTAATCTTCGTACTGCTACTGTACCTGACAAAGCAATAACTGAGAACTATAATATTTCTATTAGCTATAAGGATTACTTATGGTACAAAACAAAGCGCTCAATCTGGACTCACTTCGTTGTTTTGTCGTATTCGCGGAAAAGCTGAATTTTACTCATGCCGCTGAGGTTCTCCACATCTCCCAACCAGCACTCTACATGAAGATCAATGAACTCTCGGAGTCCTTGGGCGTTCAACTCTACAGGAAGGTCGGACGTCGCCTGGAGCTGACAGAGAAAGGCAAACAAGTCGCCAGATTCAGCCGGCACCTCTCTGATACCACCAACACATTCATGGATGAGCTTTTGTTCGGCAAGGACAAGCAACCAGTGATTCTTGCCGCAGGCGAAGGAGCATATCTATATATGCTCGGCGATGCGATTTCCGGATTTGTCTCCAAAAGCGATTGTCCACTTCAGGTCAAGACGCTTAATAGAGAGGGCGTTATCGAAGCTGTTCAAACCGGAACCGCCCACATCGGCGTCGCACCGCTGGCAACACCGCTACCCGCCGGTTTCGACTCGACGCTATTGCGCAAGGCAGACCAGATGCTCGTCGTGCCTCGTTTGCATCCACTTGCACTCAAGTCAAAGGTTCAGTTGCGCGATCTCGAAGGTTCAAAGTTGATCCTTCCATCTGGCGATCGCCCCCACCGGCAGCATTTATCGGCGGAGCTGCAATCGGCTGGTGTCAACTGGGACGTCGCCATGGAAGCCGGTGGATGGGAGCTGATGCTTCACTTTGCCAAACTCGGTTTAGGCTTAACAGTTGTCAATTCAATCTGCGCAATTCCCAAAGGGCTCGTTGCGAAGAAGCTGCATGGACTGCCAAGCGTGCACTATTATCTATTCCACCTCTCTGGAATGGCAAAAACAGGGTCACACGCAACTCTGAAAAAAATGATAATTGCAGCACAACAGTTATGAAAAATAACCGCTAAACGGATCTATACTATTGGCTCGCCTGTTGGGGGATGCACAGAGATGTTGAAAGTTGGGGTTGTAGGCGGGTTGGGCTTGATGGCATCTCCGATGGCAAAGCACTGGAGAGAGCGCGATATCGTCAAAGTCGTTCGCGTACACGATCGGGGTAACCCTGGAGCAAGACGCGACAGTTCAAGAGAAGCATGGAAAGCGCATGGTGCTCAACTAGTTACAACTCTTCCACAACTCGTCGGGAACGGTGATTTAGATGGTGTCATCGTGTGTTGTGGAAAAAACGGAGATGATCTGCCACTGATTGCACAGATGGTAGAGCAGTTGTCGCGACAATCAGATAGCCCCTTCATCTGTCACATGTCCACCGTCAGCACCAGCTTTGTAGATGCAGCGCAGAAATATTGTGCGAAACAAAATGTACGTTATGCCAACTACCCACTCACCGGGGGCTCCGTTGGAGCAGAGAATGCAACGATGTTAATTCTGGCTAGCGGCAGTCCCCAGCTTTACGAACAACTGTCACCATCCCTGGCTTTGCTCGGCAATCCGCGCTTCTTTGGTGAGAATACAACGGCAGCATGCAAAGTAAAGTTCATTGGACAAGTTATGGTGTTCAACGGATTGATCGGGATCTGCTCAGCTGCGGCACTACATACGGTTGCGTTAAACGACGGAAAAATCGGCGGCGAGGAGCAAGGTGCTTTCTTCGACTTCCTCAACGCCGGCGCGGGAGGAACAAGGCAGTGGGACGTAATTCTTACTAACGGTATCAAGCGAGACATATGGGACTCGCCGTTTTTCGCCAGATATGGCGTCGTAGACGCGATCTACGCAGCACAGATGTGCATCGACGAACAAGTCTCAATGGTAGCATTTCAATCCTTACTCAACACGTCATTGGCATTCTCATACCTGGTCAACAAAGTCGATCGAAATCTCGCCACTCACGCCATTTTAAGAGAGCTGATCGCAGAGCGCGCTAAGATGTTTGATAAGTTCATCCGTGAAAACAGTGATCCCAAGGATGATTGCGTTGCCGCCCTGCACAAGTGTGTCGAGTCGCTGCCCGAGGACATACGCCGAACCGTAGAGCTGGACGTTACTATCGAGAGTTTCGAACGCCACACGGCAGCCGCATCTCACAAGTAATCAGGCTTCCGTCTGAACTCGTCGTTGAGAAATGGTTTCAGTATCCCCAACTTAAACCTTGTCGATCATGCTCGACCCCGGCGAGACGCCGGCGCTCTTAGTGCGACGATGAAGACTCCCATCATCGGCGCTCTTGATGCGGATGCAAATCACCAACCACCAGTACTTAGTGGGTTGCTGCTTTCGACATTACCAGAGAAAACTCGTCCGCGAATACTCGCCGGATACATCGCCCAGAGCAATCCGGTTGGATTGGCACGAGCATCCCTTACTATCTCGCCAACCAGTGTGTCCAACCTCGGCTGAACAACCGATCTGCCAAACCCAGTGATCGTACCAGCGGTGTTAACTGGGAGCGTCCCGTTAGTGCTGGTCTTCAACTCTTCAGTTGGCTTCGGAATTTCCAGCAGCATAGCGTACGCAGTCGATATAGAGAAGTATCCGACCGCGAGAAACGCGACTGCGGACAGCAGGATTCCTCTTTTGACTTTTGCGGATAACTTAATTGCAAGCATGGTTGTTAGTCCTCCTAGCTGGTGGGTCGCCAGATAACCTGGTCTAAAAAGTAGTGGAAATAAAACAGGAGCATCGAAAACTCCACAGGAAGAGTCATAAAATTTACGCTCTGCTGAGGGCTGAAAGCGCTGCTAACGATAAGCCATCCGAACAATACCACGATGGACAAAATCTGAATTGGCAGTACGAAACGAAGGACTTCTGGTAGATCAGGGGTCCGCACTTCGGTTACAGCATTGGCTGTAGAAGCAGTCGACTCCTCTGTGTATCGATTTGACTCTTGGCACCTCGTGTACCAGGCAATGGACCAGTGCTGCGAAGCATGGAAGAGAGTCGGCACAAACAGCCAGACATAGAAGAGAAGCCAGAACGGCAGCAATAAAATAAAGGCCGCCATGTTCAGCCAAACCAAAACAGCTCCGCGAGGAAGCCACCGATTATTGGCAAATCCACAATGGAGAAAGTATCCACTGGCAACAACTAACATTGATACGGTGGTCCAATAGACAGTATCTCTGAATGGAGCGCTGCGAAGCACCTCATGAGGGCTTGAAGCAACGCCAAGGAACGGGAGCGCGATCGTAGACGCACCGGTCAAAACAAGCAACAAAGTAATGATCGACAGTACCTTCCGCTCCCAACTTCGAAAGTTGAAGTTGTTGACTCGACAATAGATCAATCCGACATTCAGTGCCTGGGCGCAAAAGTGTTGCATAAGAGCGACCGGAAATACAACAGCGGCTATGATTGCGACGAACCCCAGACCAGAAAGTACCACCAGGAGCGAACTACTGATGAATGATCCCTGGGCACCAAACAAGCTACCAACATCCCTCATGATGAGTATCAAGGCGAGCATCGTGTAGATGTACCAGATAGGAATTCGCCTCCAGCGGTAGCGTTTGCTGCGTTTTCGAAACGCGCCAAAGTAGCGCACGATAGACGTGAACTGATGTGCCTCGCCGATCAACAACGAAACCGTTATGAAAAAGATCGTCAGCCCCTGATGTAGAGCGCTGGGGATGGGATGCTCCAATAAGCCGCCTGTGCACAAGTAAGCAACGAGACCGAAGATCCAGGGTGCTAGCCCGCAAACGAAGACAAGATCAAAGGTCTCCGAGATCAGCCATTTCGGCTTCGCTTTTGGAATCGAGAATTCCCGCTGCAATCTTCGACGATGGTCGAAGTTTCGAAAAACATTGGCGCCGATAGGCACGGCAAGCTGCTCTCGCAACCTCCTCATGGCGTCGCTCCTTGTGCGTGAAAATAGAGCGCACCAAGATTGCTGCACTCTCCGGCTATTTACGGTAGTTACCTAGTAAGTGCGATAATTTTGCGACAACAGGATCTCTTTCACAATGGGGTTTTCCCCAGCCGACGACCGATGGAACCAAGCGATGGTACTTCACGTCCTCTTATGGTTAGCATAGGATCCAGACACAGCGAAGCTAAGAATATGAACGCCCAAACTTCAGACGTATCCAGACTAAAGGCAAAGGTAATTAAGGTTTCCATTGCCGAATTCCTTTTACTCGGTCTATTGCTGTTCGGATCAGCAGGTACGCTATCATGGACCGCCGCGTGGGTCTGGCTCGGTATTTTGTTCATCATCTCCGTCCCGATGGTTGCAGTGCTGCTTCGGGATGATCCGGACCTGTTGAGAGAGCGGCTGAAATCCCCGATTCAGAGGGACCAGAAGGGCTGGGACAAGATTTTGCTCACGGTACTCCTGACGCTCATGGCGCTGTGGCTGCCGCTCATGGGTTTCGATGCCGTTCGCTTCCACTGGTCGTATATGTCGTTGGGGCTGCAAATCCTCGGCGCCATTATACTTTGCATCTCCATGTATGTAATCTGCCTTTGTTTCAGAGAGAATAGCTTTCTAGCGCCAGTCGTGAGGATCCAGACAGAGCGCGGACATCACGTCGTCTCGACCGGTCCCTACGCACACGTTCGTCATCCAATGTACTCCGGAGCACTGCTCTACTTCCCCGGCACAGCGCTGCTTTTGGGATCGTGGTATGGGTTTGCTCTGGGTCTCTTTTTAGGTGGATTGATTGTAGCGCGTACATTACTGGAGGATCGGACCCTGCAGTCTGAACTCCCTGGCTACACCGAATACGCCTCTAAGGTGCGATACCGACTAATTCCGCACGTCTGGTAGCGGTCTCTAGGTTGAGCAGGATGGCGGACGTCAGTTGTCCGTGCCGGTCTTGGAGCCCGAAAAGATGCTCCGAAATTTGGCGGCGATACGTTGGTATAGAGTCAGCTCCTTCACCAGCTGTTCCTTCGGTTGATCAAGCGACGCGGGCTTTTTCCCTTTAGCCACAGTATCTTCTTCGCTCAAGAATGAATTGTTCGCTTTCATCCACTTATAGTGGGTGCACTGCAAACACGGCATATCAGCGCGTTCCGGAGACTCTCCGCGAAGCATACTGCGGGCATAAGTCATTTTTTCACCGTTTAGCGCGTTCGATAGTCCTTCTTCGAAGGCGTTGCCGAAGTCACCCCACCTGTTGACACAGCATCCCAGAACTGTTCCGTCATAATTGATCTGCGGTCTCAACCAGAGCTGGCCACAAAGAGACTTCTGCAGATAGAGAACATTATTGACCTTTTCGTACTCCTCTCGATCGCAAGCATTTATACCGGATTCCGCGCGAACTTGCTCCTTGTTGCGTATCGGCGAGAACTCAGCGTCCCAGGACAATTTGCATTGAAAATCCATGCCCAACTCAGTTGCCAACGCACGAGCCGTAGCGATCTCATGCTCGTTGTGCCCGAAGATGACGAATTGCCAGCGCAGCTTCGGAAATTTAGATGAATACTGCTCTTTGAACCGGTTAATTGTCTTTATGTTCTCAATAACGGTATCATAGTCGCCACGAAGTCGATAAATAGAGTACGTCTGCTGGCTTGCACCATCAATCGAGCAAGTCATGCGCTGCATCTGATACTTGACCAGACCCTCGAGCACCTCAGGTTTTACCGTATTGAGATTAACGCCATTCTCGGCATAGAGCTTAACCCCCTTCTGGAACGCATACTCCATGATCTGAAGCAGTTGCGGATTGAGAAATATCTCTCCCCAGTTAGACAGCTCAATCTCCTTAACCCAATCGTTGTCATCGATCAGCTTCTTGAAGTCTTGAAATCGAAGAGTGCCGCTGCCGATCAATTCGCCTATCTCCCCCTGCGCCGTTGGGCAGGAAGGACAGCGGAGCTGGCAGACGGTAGAAGCTTCCAGGCGAATGGCGCGAGGACGGATCACAATAATCACCTATTGGTTTTAGACGGCAACGACTCCTGATTCAATACTATTCTACTTTAGCGGCCGCACAGATACAGCAGAAAAACTCAGAGCTCGGGTAAGCGCCCTACTTTTCGGGAATATTACGCTTGGCTGTCAGATCAAGTCCGCCCCAACGTAATATGGTCAAAAGACTTGTCCTCCAAGCTTTTACGGCGACAGTTCTCGCTATCTTTGCTTCAGGTAATGCACCTGCGTGGTGTAAAACGTTTTCCGGCACAATCGAGAACTCTTCCCGATCGATTGACGAGCAGTGTTTTGAACCCGGTGAGATAAAAACCGAAAAGCAGTTATTGAAAGGAACCGCCGAGCCCAGGGACTCGCTTGTGGAACTCAATCAGTCCTATGCCAACCAGTCCTATCAAGATGGCATGGCGGCAATTAAGAATAAAAACTTTGCGTTGGCAGCCAACCTGTTCAAACTAACTGCCGCGCGCCTCGGCAAAGGCAACGAGAAGCTGCGCGCAGAATGTCTGTATTTCGAAGCCGGGTGTCGACTCATGCAAAACGAGCGAGCAGAAGCGGCAAATCTCTACAAATCTGCATGGAATCTTTTTGAGAAGTACGATCCGGGCAGCCCTTACAAAGAGCTGGCAATAGAGCAACTGTGCGATCTATCGTGCTCGAGAATCAAGGAAGAAAAACACATCAAGTTAGAGGGACTTGCGACACATCGTGCACAAATTCTAATTGATCAAAATATTACACTTGAAGGACACGCGAGCAACAGCTATGTCGCTCTGACAGCCAACATCCTCAATGATAAAAAATTCGTCGCCAACTGCGTCCACAAATGTTTCCTCCAAATGACATGTCTGGAGACAGCCGAATTAGCTTCCAATTCGACCAACGCAAGATTCCGATGGCTGCCGCTTTTAGCCTATGGCACGCCGGCGGCGTTTGCACTCTCGCCCGGCGATGCGTACCCATTCATCAAGCTCAAGGTCAATGGACGATTTTATATCGTAAAAGTTGATCTGCCCGACCTGAACAACGGAGTAAGAAAAATCTTGTTGGTAACGAACAAAGAAAAGGTTTGTGCCATCGATCAAGACTCCTACGAAAGCTGGCTTCTTCAAATGAATAAAGAGAGCGATGGGCGCGTCTACTCATTCAACTGGAAGAAGTTGCTGCACAAGAAAACCTGATCGGCGGGCAGAATTCATAGTATCATGTGCGGGAAACGTACGAACCTTTCGAGAAAAGGCGATCGATGCCTCACGACTTGGTGATCATTGGCAATCCAGACAGCAAGCGAGTCAAGCTTCTGTGCAAGAGTGTGCGAGCTCATTGGTCAGAGCCGCGTGTGGTTCCCTACAAGCTGTTGTTACAGCGACAGTGTCGGCTTCGAGATTTCGTCAGACAAGATTCAATAGTGCGGATTGAATCGCCAGAGCGAGACTTCGAGGTTGAGAAGCTGATGCTGCGATACGGGCTATCCTCCTCCTCCAAAAGTACAAAGGACCTCAAAGACGAGACAATCTCGAACAGGGCGACGCATAGCGTCGCCCCTACCAATCATGGCTGTAGGGGCGACGCCATGCGTCGCCCGCAAGCGCCACGAACGTCGAGCTTCCTCGACGAGGAGCACCTCGACCGACTCGATTTTTCGAAAGGCAGGATTTTGAATCCTGACCAGTGGTATCGAGGATGGTTAGCGACTCTGGAGATGATCCGTTCACAACTGGCCGAGTGCCCGGCTCATCACTGTATCAACTCCATCCACGACATCGGCTTGATGTATGACAAAACCAGGACCTCAGAATTACTTGAGGCCAACGCGATTCCGGTTCCGAAGATGCTTGGCAACATCAATAACTTTGCTACTCTTAGAAGTCGGATGAACCAGATCGGATGTTCCGCAGTTTTCATCAAGCTGCGCTACGGTTCTGGTGCATCAGGGGCGGTGGCATATCGAACAAACGGCAACAATCATACTGCCTTTACCACAGCCGAACTCGTGCGCAACGGCGACGAGATACTGCTCTTCAATTCCAGAAAGATTCGCTCAATCAACAACCTCGATGAGATTGAACTGCTTGTAAATACACTTGCGAAATTCGAGCTGCATGTCGAGAGGTGGATTCCGAAAGCAGGGCTCAACAATCATG
>CAZISK010000001.1:0-70166 GCA_964541355.1 uncultured Candidatus Obscuribacterales bacterium | reverse complement strand
CTAGACTTAGGATCTAGTGTAGCAATACGTGTGGGTTCAAGTCCCACCTCGCCCATAGAGCCATTCTCGATAATTTGAACCCGTGAATTATGGGGTGGCTTTCGGTAAGAAAACGACCAATAAACGACCATCGCGATAATCACGAGTTATTGAATCTAATTATCTATATTTTTACTGTTACTACTGTAACTACTGTAACCAAACCACTGTTCATGCGGGTTTCGAGAACATTGAAAATGTAACTGTACTGTGGCTGACTGGTACCACGGTGCTAAGGCAATGCACCACCCCTGGTACTAGATAACCGAGACCTGATTTGGATGTCAAGGGGAGATCTTGAGGGCAAAGGTCACACCCTTGACCACTTGCTATATGTATTGATGCGTTATCCTTGCGATATTTTGCGACGGAAATAACGGTGGAATCGTCGCAAAACCACCCGTAATCTGGGTTCGTCGGGTTACACGAGGAGATTTCAAATGACAACTTACGAACGGATTCCAGGTGTAGAAATGCTATTTACGGCAAGTGAAATCGCGACTTTGAAGGAGCATTTTTGCTGCAAGACAAACGAAGAACTTGTGCAAGCGGCGCAATGCTACCAAGATCTCTTCTTGTTGTTTGGCTATGTGGAGAAACTCCCAGGGGACATACCTAGCGTTTGGAATCATTTTCAACCCAGACCAGATGAACCAGACTGTCATATGAGACTTGCGCTGGCGCTTGCTGAGGTAGTGTTTGAAAATCTTAAAGCTGATGGTTTCAAATTGAGGCACCCGGAAACGCCTCGTGTTGGACGTAAGAGTCGCCCCCGAATTCCAGAGGAAGTTGCGGCTATTCTTCGAAATCCTGGGTCACGGTCACAAATTGAAGCGGCTGAGGAGTTACTGAGCGGCCGAAAGTTAAAGACGGGCATTAGCGCCAAGACGCTTGTGAAGTATTTCGCTGAAGATGAGCGAGAGCGCGAGGAGCGTTTAAGGCAGCTCCATGAAGATTTTGAGAACGTTTCGGTTCCTTCGGTAAACACTGAACTCAATCATGATTGAGACTTGCGCCTACTGCCCCAGGCAGACATGCGGCAATCGGTGCGATAACGAATATTGCGACAGGCCGATCTGCACTCTCCATAGTCGCATGTCTCCGCGGGGAGATTGGTGGCTCGGAGGACGAAAGGCGTGGTGCGAACCCAGATGTGGTAAAGCGCAGCTTATTGCGACTCTCGATCTTTGTCTGTGTGATGCAGATTCCGTTGCCTTGTGCTATGCGTGCAGAGAGCCGCGCTGTGGCTGTTGTTCGATTCAGGATGGTAACTACCGTCGATGCGATCCCAAATGTAGCGTATTACTTCAAGCAGAGCAGGATGAGGCTGAAGAATTTGGAGAGGACTAGTGAAGCCCTACCAATCCTTCCCAAAATCAGCAATAGAGCGGTAGTCCACCTCGGTGTAACGCGCGGTTTGATTAAGTTGTCGATGTCCGAAGTAATCTTGGATTGTCCTGATGTCTCTGCCATCGTTAACGAGCTGATAGCCTTTGGAGTGCCTGAGCATGTGCGGATGCACAGGGAATTTTATTCCGGCCGCTTTGCCAGCTTCAGCAACGATGTGGTGTACTGTGCGCTCGGTCATTGGTGCACCAAGCTCTGACAGAAAGACGAATCGCGAGCCATTGGACTGCTTCTTGAGGCGCATGAATGCCCTCCTCTCCTCTGGCTGCAGTGTGTGCACGCTCGGCTTTCCGCTCTTGCGCCGAATGACGTGCATGTGACCATTGTCGAAGTCGATTTGATTCCAAGTCAGTGATACCAACTCGGATGCGCGGAAAGCGTGACGAAACAGAGTGCGAATTACGAATGAATCACGCCATCCATTTCGACCACGATTCATTGCCGCAACTGTCATCGCTTTGATTTCTTGCAGGGTTAAATACTCCCTCGGTCGAACCTCGCTATTAGGGCGCCTTGACGGAGGTGGATGTGTTCCCCGAACCTTCTGCAACTTTGCCGAAAATTCATCAGGTTTAATGTCTAGGTCATCATCTAAGAATTGCATGGTTTCTTAATCTCGCTAAAACTGCATAGTACTATCTTGCCGAAAATAGCAATTCTCGGCAAGGTCTGCACCGCATTTGGTGCAAGATTTAATTTGGGAAGGAGAGGCACAAACCTCTCCCTCCCAACTGGATTTAGCCCACTAGCTTGCGCAGCTCAGCGTATAGCGCCTTGCTGTTATCGCATTGGACCACAACCACCTTGATGCTGTGCGGACATGTACCATGCAGACCTGAATGAGGAATGTCGCATGCACCATTGGTATTGCATGGAATGAAGCCGTGCAGCATTGGACGTGGGCTCTTCGATCTGGCACCGCCGGATACCCGAGTGAGGTGCAAGCCTGTGAGTGCTTCGAGTGGAATCTCGGCGACTCGATGGTCTTTCCAACTACGGCGAACGAAAACGGTCGAAAACTTCATAGAGTTTCCTCCTGATTGACTTGCTTTGTGCTCGGCGACTGCCAGCGCTAGTACTGCTGGAGTCTGCTCGGCGGACTATGTTTGCTCAATCTGTCCGTTATGCTCATTCGTCGGCTATGCCGAATGGTTGCTATTCTATCACGGACCAAACGAACCAAGATTAGGGAGGGGGCAATTCTCGCCGCACCATGGGCGATACCCCGGGGGTATACCCCCGCCCTGAGATCCCACCCTCCCCCAGCATGGCACACACAAATTTTATGAGTTTTATAGCGCTTCTCTACGATGGAATGTAGCACGCGGGTTATTGTGGCATATTGCCACCGACGACTGGAATCCTTTGAATTTGTGTTGCCATCACCAGTGAGGCGTCGAGATATGCAAGAGAGTGTGCCGTGGAATGAATATCAGATAACAGCCGCTGATCTTGCAGCAAAGCCAACGCCTCTCAATAAGATTGCGAGCATAACACATATTGCGCACAGAAGTGATGCCGTCAATATTTTGAAGGCGGGAAAGATTCAAACGGGTCTGGTTTACGACAAGAGCAAATTAAATCAAGAAAGATTGCCGGTGATTTGGCTATCGCCCAATGTTTGGTATTGGGGATACATATACGGCACAGTAGCTTTCCACTTCAACTGGAGTGAGCTGATTACTAAGAATACCGAATTTTATTGGGTGGAGAAGGTAGCTTCATACAAGCCTCCGGCTTTGCGGATTTTAGTTTGCGAGCCAGGACAAGTTGATTCGAGTGTGCTCACTAAGCTGCAGAAGCTCGATCCCCAAAGTCTTCATCAGCCAATTTATTTTGACGGCAAAGGCTGGTGGCGACTGGATGCGTATACGTATGAGTTTATGGTGCCGAGAGAGCTGAAGCTTCAGCAATGCACAAAACTGTCGTTTGAAGATCATAATGACACCTATTGCAATAAGAGCACCAGGAAGTCGAATTGCAAGGAGACTTGTAAGGCGGAATCGGCTTTTCAACTGGTTTCACTGGCACTAACCAACACCAGGCCGGAGCTGGTTCGACTCATTAAGGACGAAGATTACTATTGTGTCGACTACGTAAGAAAACACTTCTGTGACAGGTTGTTCAAAGAACTGGTTCAAAGGAAAAAGAGCACTCTGACCGGCGGTGACGAATGTTGTATTGAACTCGCATTGATCGCAATTGGCGAAGGGTATTTTGACCAAGCCCTGGAATGTTTGGCTCGACTTGATCTCCACACGCTTGCGGATTTCACAGGAGAAAGAATAAAAGAGACGTTTGACATTGGCTGTGCATACACAAAAGATAGGTTGGACCAAACATTCAGGCGTTACTGCAAAGAGCTCGTGGATGAAGGTGGAGGAAAAACTACCTAAGGCATAACTGGTGGAAGCGAGTCAACGGACATTCGGCACCTAGTGCAAGAGCCACGCAGAGTCCAATTGTAATTTTCTTGCCAGTCTAGTTTGCATTGACACCTGGGACAACGTGCACTTGCAACGTAAGGATGTTCCCAAATTAATTTGGTATTGCAGACGGTGCACTGCAGGTGCAAGTTTTCGGACTCTGCGTCCCAGAGTTGTTCGGTGGTGCTGTCGCAAAGGGTGCAGAAACTCTTGAATGCTCCGCTTGAGTCGGCGCTCTTTGGACGTGCGCGAAATCGGGGTAGCTGGAAGAGCAAAAGGAACACCGCTGTGGTCAGCCAGAATACAACTCGACCAGCTTGTATATTGGAGCCGTACAAGATTGAAAACGGGAAAAATCCAAATATGCAAACTAGTCCTAGCGCGATCCAGACCCTGCGGTGGAGTCTCCCAACCCAAGAATCGAGTTCAAAATCCGAGGTGGTGGAATTGTCTGGAAAGAGGTGGCTGTCTCGTCTGAAATGGCGTGCAAACGAAGTAATAGACCCCCTCTTTCTGGGTCCTCCAGGTCCTATCCCTATGCCACCGATTCTTCTCATTACTAAATTACGAACAGTTCAGGTTTCTAAGAAGTGTTATGCCACGAATCTTCCACGAAACTCTGATTTCATTCCCATAACACCAAGGGGCGTTGGAAATGAAGAGTTTTGTAGTTGGTTTTGCACTATTGATGGCGTGTGCGGGTTTTAGTGCACAGAAGGCAGAGGCGCAGCTGCCGAACCTGGCACCTCGACGACAAGCTGCTATTCAGCCCGGGCCAGCGCCGGTCAGAGCAGCGACTCCTTCGCCAGTGCTAGCCTCGGACCCAAATGTAACGGCTCCAATGGACCCGGCAGCGCTCCCCACTCCGCCTCAATCCTCTAAGTGGAAACTCAAAAAGCGATTGGGCACGTTAGGCAAAGGGCTCTGTAAGGGAGCTATGGTTGTCGGTCAAAATGCCCTCGCTTTCACAGGTCGCTTCTGCGCTGGGGCGAGTCAGTATCCATTGTCACCAAGCGGCCCGATGCCGATGATGATGTCTAATCCGCCTGTATCGATGATAACCCCGTCACCGATTACTCCGCTGGCACCACCCCTCATCGCTTCCGGTTCGATGTCCTCCCGAAACATTTTTGGCGGACAGAACATCATTCACTCCGACGGCGGCATGACCACAACAATGCCCAATGTTTTTGGCGGTTACAACATTTATTCTCCGAATGGTGGAATGACCACGACCATGAAAAACGTGTTTGGTGGTCAGAACATTTACGGTTCAGATGGAATGACTACAACAATGCCGAACGTTTTTGGTGGGCAGAATATATACACTCCGAGTGGCGGGATGATAACAACGATGCCGAATCTGATGGGTGGATTCAACGTGTTTCCGTAATCTCAGGATGCACAGCGGTTATCACGGCTTGGTTACAAGCCTCTTCAATTAGTTTGATTGCTTCGTCGTTCGTCATTTCCATCTCCATGTGTCGAATCCAGTAAAGCCGTAGAAGTTGAAGCAGCACAGCATGAGATCTTTTGGATAGGGATCTTTCGAACCTTTGAATGTCAGCCTCGGATCTAGTCCGAGCACATACGCCTTTCTGTTGACGTATTCAGCGAACCATCGGCTGCCAATACTTGCAGGAACTAGAAACAATATCTTTGCTTGGCTCTCGCTGCTTTTCTTCGCCCACGGGGCGACATGATTGAACTCTGGGTTCAACCAATGATTGTGCAAATTCCATGTTGAATCATCCCGATCATCGGCACCCCAAACACACTCAGGCGCTAGTGCGTCTTCGTGATACGGTGAACCGGGACCATAATAGTGACCATCTGCACCCAGTTCCAGCACAGCATTTTCATTCGTTGCCGCAAGATCCCAAACAATAGAGCCGAAACGATCTACAACTGCCTCAAGAAAATCATTACTGTTGGACCTGTCACCTTACCTAATCTCCAATTTGTTGCGTTTTTTGTTGCGTGGTACTTCGTAGTTGTTTGGTCTGGTTGTCGCCCCAAGAAGCCTCTATTTTTTTTGTTTAGCCCGGCTCGTGCACCTGAAGGTCGATGAAGCCATCTTTAGTGACTACTCTCCAGACATTGTCTTTATCCTTTTCTAGAAACCCATTCTTCCCGTACAGAACAATGTCTGCGTAAAGAATCGCATGGACCAAGTTTTTGCACACAGTGATAGCTTTTCTAAGAGGTGGTTCAAGTGAGCCATCATCTTCTATGTTCGTCATCGCGCATCGAAGGTCGTACAAGTTGCGCGCATCTTTTGCTTTGAGCGGACCGTGAAATGCATTTCTGTTAATGACAGAAATAAGAGCCGACAACGGCTCATGGTGCTCGATTTTTGCTTTGATTCGGCCGAGCGCCTTCTCGAAAACGCGTGACCAAGACACCCTCGCCTTTGCGTACTCCAAGAATTGAACTCTTTGTTCGCGGGGCAAATCCTGCAATATGTTTTGCAACGTTGACTCGAATTCAATCTGCTGTTTTTCAAATCCGCGGAGCGGTCCTTTGTAGGGCATTAATCGAGCCTCGCGACTGCACCGACCGATTCGAGTCTGCGTTTCATTTCTCGGGCTTTTTGAATGGACAGGTCTGAAGCAATAGGCACTGGACCTGCACCGACTGCGTCAACAATATCCTTCGCTTCCCTCAGTCCAAGCCCGGCGACTTCGCGAACAATCTTGAGTACTTCAATTTTCTTTGCACCGACAGACTCAAGTATCACTCTCCACAGAGCAGTTCCAGGCTGCTCTTCTTCGGCCGCATAAAGAGTATCAACCTGCCTCGAAACATGCCTTAGAAACAGCCCGCGAGCTTGCTCAGAAGTAAGCTGTCGAATTGTGCGAGCTAAAAACCCATTGAATAGTGCTATATGTGGTTCGACGTCGCTGAGTATTGTTATCTCCGTAGAGAGCTTGGCTTTGGTGTGAATCATCGTTTCTCCTTTGTGGAATTGTTGTGGCTGAAAGTTAGCAGAATCGCGCCTGGATTTTGCCGATTGTCTTTACCGGAATCCTGATTTTGAGCTGAAACTTAGAATGTTGTCTTTACCGTCTTTGCAAAGCTCGACTGACGGTACCTTATCAAAACTCTTCGCGCTCATAGCCCATTGTATGTACGCTGAATGTCCACAATTTTCTGTGCTTATTCTTAGAACCTGAGAATTCAGGCGGGGCAACAGTCATGGAGATCTGTAGAAAACTGTACTGGCTCTGTACATTCGCTGAATTACGCTTGCGATTGACAGATTGCGCGAATAATGTCTGATTTCATAGTCACTACTGGCGGTGCATGCAACTTGAGGCTATACTGAATGCAACTGTAATGGTTTAGCTATGGGCAAAAAAGAGTTACCACCACCATCAATGCAATGCGGCTATCAAATGGATAGCGGCAAACTCTGCACTTCACTGAAGCTTCAAGGAAGTGAGGGATGCTGGCAGCATCCTCGAAATCTTCCAGCAGTTGTTGGGCGAGCCGCACCAGCTGAACGAGATCTCACTACAATCAAAGGTGTAGTGGAATATCTCTCTGATCTCATTAAGGCCGTTGATAAAGAAGACTATGACCCAGATCGAGCAAAGGTAATCGGCTCCTTGTGTAAGGAACAGATCTCCGCAATCAAACAGAGAGATGCAAATGCACCGACTGGGGCTGATTTGAACGAGGAAGAACTCAGGCAAGCCATGAAGTTAATCGGTGGAGATCACGACAAGGCAATGGAGTACCTCATGTCTAAAGACGAATATAGGGTCTTGTTGCAACGTGAAGCATTTTCCCTGATTGATGTGACTGCAGAAGAGCGAGCCTCAACCGAGGAGGCTGAAGCTCTCGCTTTGCTCAAGGAAAAAGGGATCCTGCCCCCCGGCGCTGACTACTCTCACGCGCCTCAAGAGCGGGGAAGCTAGCCTCCCGTCATCGCCTTAGCGCGATTGACGCAAAACTCTCTTGTGCAATTCACTGACCCCAGAGCAGTCATGTGGGATAATTTTCAACCATTGGAAACACGAATGCTTTCGACTGACTGAACCTGGCCTTAAAGGGAGATCTATGGCGAAAGGAGTTTTCCTGCTGACATTAATGTTGTGGTTGTGTACCACCTCATTGTGCGCATTTGCAGGTTGGCAAGGCATATATACCAAACACTATTACCATGAAAAAGGCCCCACTAGCTCTGTACCTCAACGTGAACGGTCTCAGGAACCGACAAATACAAAATCGCAGACTGACTCTAGTTCTGCACCAAGTTTGCCAAGCTTTGCAGAACTAAACCGGCGCTACGACACCCTGCTCGGTGATCTAGGCTACACGTATAAAGACTTAGGCCTAGACTTTGATGGTGTTTATCTCGATCTTACTGTCGCTGGAAATATTGAAAATATAGCTTGGCACGCCCAAGAGAACCGTGTGTGGATTCAGCATATGTTGCCTCGATTTGAGAATGCAACAGTTGAAATTCGGCGGCGAAATCAGCAATTTAAGTTGTTAAAAAGTCAGCTCGATCGAGAGCAAGCAGATCTTCAAAAAATTAAGAAGGATTGGCCAGAGACATTGGAGCAGATGCGAAAAGAGATCGACCAGCTGGACGGTGAATCAACAAAATACCGCACATGCGCCGCTGAACTTGAAAAAACTCTGAACTCCGATGCAAAAGCGTTAGAGAACCAGTTCTCAGAACTTCAACGCCGACTTGGGATGCGAGGCGGGGCTCTTAAAGCAAAGCCTCGCATCAATGCTCATGCGCTTGCTGGTAACAAGACCCATGATCTTAAAACCTTGGAACAGGTGTTGCCCATAGACCCAATCGTCCCCGAAGAATGGGCCAAGCGAATAGAAATTGGTAAGTTCGATTACGATCTTCCAGGTTTTGGCGAGAATCTCCCCTGGATCAAAATAAGAGAACGAGCGCTGCTCTGGGAGGAAAGAGCGAAGACAGAGATTGGAGGCTTGGTGCACTTTAGCGGTGATTTTATCCGATTGCGTCGCGGTTACGTAGAAGCCCAGGAGGAGTGGTTGAACCTTTACAATGGTATTTGTGATGCCGGAAGCAGCATTTACAAAGACAAGCAGTTGTTAGGAAGAATGTATCCCGACATTCTCAGGACCGCGAAGAAACTTCATCAAACACGTGATTTGGATAAAACTGCACAACTGAAGGTCGCCGTACTTGCCGTCGGACGCGGAATGTACAACCAATTGAAACACGAATTGCCAGCGGCATCGGGAGCTTTTGGGGCAATCGATAGTGCAAATGATGCACTTGAATTCAAAGAGTTTGTAGAAGAGTTTGCAGGCGATGTGATTTCGTTCTTGCCTCAGACAGTTCATCAACTGGTGAACAATGAACCTGGTGGATTTCGAGCATTGCAAGAAAACGTTGCGACGACCTTTAACGAATTTGGAATAGACAGTTTGCTTGCCTGGGGGGACTTCAGCGTGTTGATGCCGAAGAATCTTGCCGATTTAGATCTTGGTTGGTGTATCAACAAATCACTAGAACTTCGCAGGCAGCAACGAAAATCGAATGTGCCGACGAATTTTGCTTCGAGGTGAGGAAAAATCACATGGATGGTTACTCCAAAGGCGAAGAACCATATATGGTATCGCCCCTATGTTTGTTCTTATCAATCGCTTCACTCATTAGCGTTCAATGAACTTCAAAACTCTGTCCTTGTTTGGCGTCCTCGTGATTCAAGAACGCGGGAAGCAGTGTTTTGTTTCACCCATTCATCTAATTTCCGAACATTGTATCTGACTGCGCTTCCGACTTTAACATATGGTGGTCCGTTACCTTCCCATCGCTTTCGCTGAAACCAAGCTACTGAAAGCCCCAAATGCTTGGCTGCTTCTTTTTCAGTCAGGTGATTGGCTGGAGTGAGTGGCTTATCGTTTTGCGGGTGGCGGTCAATTATGGACGCGATTTGCTCAAGGGCATCTGCGATTCTGGTGAGTTGTTTGCAGAGAATTTCGTCGGTGAACATCATTTTTCCCTCCATTGACGTGGTGAGAAATTAATACCCGCATGTTAGGCAGTGACCGCTCTTCTCGTCAATGACATTTCCTTTGCAATTTGACCAGGTGCATTGCTGTCGAAGTATTGGAAATGAGTCGCAGCAAGATGCGCAGGTTACGGATGTAGAGCCGCGGGCTCTTG
This sequence comes from uncultured Candidatus Obscuribacterales bacterium, assembly GCA_964541355.1. Classification (GTDB taxonomy): domain Bacteria; phylum Cyanobacteriota; class Vampirovibrionia; order Obscuribacterales; family Obscuribacteraceae; genus JADYXR01. The sequence goes on along the minus strand of CAZISK010000001.1, from coordinate 60,125 downwards.
GGCGAATTTGCGTGAGTAATGGGTAAAAATCAGTGTCCCGATCACTACAACAGAGACTAATATATTTCCGGTTATTACTTGGATCAAACAAAAAGTGTTTTCGAACATCGGCCTTTGAAAGACCCAGGTCGGTAATTGCATGCTGTGTCTCTCTTGCCAGAGCAGCCATTGGATTGCCAGAGGAACAATCAGGGTCGCTTGGATTGACCTTCTTGCCCAAGTAGTCCTTTCGCATGTATTGCCATGTTTGAGGTCCCATTAGCCCATTTGCAACGTGCAGAATTGCTAGTACTCCGTCACGAGCCGCAAGTGAACGACGTTTGTCCACCGAGTGCATAACCGTGTTTCTTAGTCTTCTAAGTCTTTCAAACTCTTCCCGAAACTCTACCTTTAAGCGCTCGCTATCTCCGCAAATGGTGTCATGAACTCGAATCAACTCATGTGCATCGATTGTGATGAATTCTGAGAATGACTTATGTTCGCGATCACAACCGCTCGGCCACTTATTCGGTTCACCCGCTATTAGGAGGTATGGTGAGGTATCCGCGATCTTGCTCTTAAGCAGGAACTCAGCTCCTTGTTGAGTGAGTGCGATTGCAACGGAAATCTGATGCTGGGCCTGTTCCCAAAACAGTTGTTTTTGTTTTTCCATTTGTCGTACGGTGAGACCAAAGTAGCCATAGTCGTGTGCTTCCTGAGCGTCTGCAAGTTGAAGCGACAAACCAATAACCAGTTCCCAAGCGAGGTTTAGGAAGGCAACACCATTCCATTCAAGCTCGTCTTTCGTAGGAAGGTCGACGATCATTTCTGAGATTTCTTTTGTGTTTGGCCACTGTTCAAATCTTTGAAGGTATTCATCATCTTTTGCCTTGAAAGTCTGTACCGCCCTAGAATTCTGTCCGTTTCTGACTTCGACGCGACGACCACTCGCTATGTGCGACCGTGTTACTCCTGCACCACTGTTCCAGTTCTTTTGCGTTATATCTCACGCGTCTGCCGACTTTCACGTACGGGGGACCGTCTCCCGAGAGTCGCTTATGGCTAAAGAATGATTTTGAGACTCCCAGTTTCTCCGCAGCCTCGACTTCTGTTAGGAATGCGTTTGGCCCAAACAGTGATTCTTTACCTTTCGGCATCTCTACTGATGGACGCTCTCTTGAATATGCAATTCTCTCGAGGGCGTCTGCAATTCTTGTGAGCTGTTTGATTAACAGTTCGTCTGTGTACATTGTTTTCCTCCATCCCGTAACTCCGCGAGGATTCCCAAGTTAATCCTATGGATATGGATTTCTATATCCGGGCTTTCCAGTAATTGGGTTTACGTTTCCTTTAGTCGTCCAGTTGTCTAGAACAGTGTCATTCGGACGCGGTCGGTAATGCCCTTCAACATAGGTACCATCTGAGAGGTAGTAAGGATCAACCCATATGTAATCATTGCTGGCACCAGTTCCGACATTTGCCAATGCACTTCTGCCACTCTTCGAGCAGAGTGCCCATATAGAAAATCCAACCAATGCTCCAACTGCAAGCGCCGCGAGCGGATCAATTTTTGACGTCGGATCAAAAGTCGAAAAGGGGCGTTGGCTCTTAAACTCTGCGATTATGTCCATCTTGGTCTGGCCGGGCGGGAGAGGCGGAAGAGGCCCACTCCGATGCACCGCAACAGCCGCTTGAATTTGCGCGTCAGGGAAGTTGATATCGACGCTTCGTATATCGATAATGTCACCAGCCTGATTAACGGTAAAAGCAATCTGTAGTTTGCGATTTATTCGCGGATCACGGCTTGTCCACTCTGTTTCAATTCGTTTTCTTGCGTAAATGCAGTAAGGTTTTAAGAAGTAGTCTAGTGATCTGTTCGGGTTCTGAACGTCAAGTTTGACCAGCTTGCAAAACGCAGGGTTTACGGTAAACAGAAATGCAAGAAGCACTGAGACAATCTTCTTCACTGCTACTTTCTCTTCGAAATTTTCTGCGTGTTTGCGTGTCTATGTGAGCGCGCTGGTTTGCAAACACCGCAAGTGCCACCGAGCTTCGTGCATCTCTTACATGAGCTGCACGTCCGGCATGCGTGGCATGGGTCCTCTCCTAGGCATGTAGATGCAATAGCGTTCGATTGAGAAAACACAAAAGCACAAAGAAGGCCGAGCGCCAATTTCATTTCTTAGCCCTCCGAAGAAATGACAATATGAGATTCCGGGCCTCCAGGTTCTCTTTACCACGCAGATAGCCGGACACAACCTAAAGGGTTAAATTGCCTAATAAGTATTGCTTGACCGGCTAGAATGGTAGGCATGCTTTTCATAAATCGCCTTCTTTCGCTATATCTTGGCGTCCTTCTTGTGACTGCTCATGTTTTCATGAGCCCGGCTGTTTTCGCGGATACATTCTCGGTGAACACGGGCGGAGAAATACCCTCAAACAATCCATTCATATCAGGCGCTCCAGAAGGGGGCAGCTATGAGGAACTGAAAGCCTGGCGAGATGGACAACGTGAGCGCATCAACCAGATGTGGAACTCTGGCAGCCAGACGGCCGAGAGACAACGAGCAGCTACTAAAGATCCGGCGACAAAGAGACGGATTGCTCGATGGGTTGATCAGCTTCGACGCGCAACTCAGAAGATGCTCCACGAGTTGGAGGATGAATTCCAGCGCAGAGTTCAGCAGCAATCTAATAATAACTCTGGTCGACAACCACCGAGCAACAATCCGCCATACGGAACAATAAGGCCACGGCCGTGGGAACAGGCAGGTGGAACCACTCCCCCTGGTGGATTTTATCCGCCTATCAGTGGCACTGGAGGACAGCCTCAACCAAGACCTGGGCGGGGTGGATCTTCTCAACCACCCTACACACCCCCATCAACCGGGTATCAACCTCCGTATACGCCGTCGACGAACACAAGCCCACCTTCAAGCACGATACCTTCAACTTCGACACCAACAAGCACAGTACCCGAGGACCAGCTACCGACAGCCGACCTACGCCCCAATCATCCGAATCTAACGAAGAAACTGGCTGACATGGGCAACGCCATGGCCAAGCGTGCCGGCGTCGAAATCTTCGACCCTGCTAAGCGAGCAGCGACGATTCATAACATTACCGAAAAGATGGATGGTATCGGGGATGGTGTTAACGAGGCAAAGGACGAGATATTCAAAACAGGTGAGACTGCTTTTAATGAGCTGGTAAAAGAAACAGAGTCCTTCAAGGAAGATCCCGCTGGCACATTGCAGGAAGCTGCGGAAGCAGCGCGCGCTTTCGGGACCGGACTCGCGAACGCTGCTGAGCAAACTTTAGATACGGCCGTAAACGACCCGGGCAAGTTCAATATCTTGCTTAAAGGTGCAATCGAGGCAACCGAGAAGTACGTCGATGATTATTCGAAAATGACACCCCGGAAACAAGGTAAAGAACTCGGGAAGATGATGACATGGAATGCCATCTTCGGAGGTGCCTCCAAGGTTGGTGGGCAAGCCTTGGGCAAAGCAAAGGATGTGCTCAAACCGCATGCACAACAACTCGGTGCGGAGTTGAAAGCAGCATTGGCGGCCGGAAAAGATAAGCTTGGTGCTGGCGCGCGCAAACTTGCAGCCGCTGCATCAAGGTGGGGAAGTGGTCCCGCGCTTGCTCACGCAGGCGTCGGCAGCAACTGGCCGCCTCGAGGTCCTCCCGGTGCAACTTCACCATGGGAAGACCTATACAACATGGCGAAATCCGGTGCTGAAAAAGCCGCCGGAAAATTTAAACCTGCTTTCGGCGACATGTCGAAGATCAAGGAGGGATGGAAGCTTGATGGAGCCACAGTTGAAGAGCTTCCTTGGCCTGATGGATGGATCAAATCTGGTAAAGGCGACTTTGGTGTTATCAAAGGAAAGTTGAATTTCAAACCATCTGCGCAAGCAATGAAGGACCTGAAGAAGTTCTTGAAACCGGGAGACCTGATTCCATACAAGCATGGCGTCCCTGACTTCAAGAAGTGGGCTTGGAAGCAAAAGAACTTTGTTATTGACGGACTAGACGGCTCGGATGCTGACTTCCCGAAAATCTACAAGTATCTGGCAGAACAAGGTTGGGAAGGTGCAACATCTGCGAATCAAGTAAAAATAAAGCTTGCAGCGCAAAGATTGACGCCACACCATTTTCATACGCCACCAGGCGGTAATGGGTCGCAGGTACAGCTTGTACCCATGCAATTGCACGACTATTTCAAACACACGGGAGACGCATTTAAACTGAGGAATCCAGCGTATTGAAAACCGAAATTCAAAACAAACTTAAGCACCTAAAACTTCAACCCATCGCGGATGCATACTGCCCGTTGGTTGGTGCAGACCTTGATGAGTTTGAGAAACTCATTGGGCAACGGTTGCCGGACGATTACAGAGACTTTGTGTCGAAGTATGGGGAGTCGTGCTTTGGGGAATCGGTGGTAGTGAGGCCGATTGCAAAAACTCCGAGTTATATAGGCGGAGAGAGAAATCTTCCGGAGGTCATGTGCTTCGCTGGAATGACAGAGGATTATGGAATTTTTGACCGATACAACGTTTTTAGAGAACAGGATCGCATGCCACCTTCAGTGGTGCCGATTGCTTATGACCTTCGCGGAAATTACTTCTGTATCGGCATTGATGACGATGACCATGACGTCAAGAGAGGCCGCATTTACCTTTGGGATTCGCAAAATGAATCACCAGACGTGCAAGACTACGAAAAAGCAGGTAAACCGATTCCAGCTAATCGATTACATCGCAACCTAACGCTGGTTGCGGAGTCGTTTGCGGACTTCGTGAATCGACTTGAACAAGACGCAGAGTAGGAGTTATTTGTCTTTCTTCTGCTGCTTCGCACCTGGATTCACATCGCCTCCAGATTTAGCTACCGGTGGTCCAGGATTGCCGCCCAATTCGCCGCCTGCTGTTTTAGCTGGACCAGGTCCTGGGTATGTTCCTTTTCCGCCACCTTGAGCTTTCGCAACTGGCGGACCGGGATTGGTGCCTTCTCCACCTTTCTTCTTGCGCTCATAGCCTTTTACAACAGTGCCATCTTTCTTTGTGTAAGCCTTTACCTTGGTGGTGTCTCTGTCTTTGACGGTCTTCGTATAGCCTTCAACCTTTGTGCCGTCTTTCTTTGTGTAGCCTTTGACTTGGACTTCCTTAGCAGTGACGGTCGTGACTGAAATCGCCAAAACAAAGAGCAGAGAAAATACTTTGTTTATCACTATTTATCTCCTTCATTGCGATGCAGTGTGCCACTTATGTGCACGTTCTTCCCGTCCAGGTCGCGGAAGTAGCATGTGTAAGTCATGACTTGAAAGATTGTCGAACCACCGCCAATGCCTTTTTCGGTGGACGGTTTGAGAATCATAAATGGTTTGTACTTGCTGGACGAAAATGTTGCCAGTAATGAATCTGGGTTCGTTTTGCTAAGTCGTTGCGTGTATAGCTCTGGAGTTGCTTCTCCCAGTGAGACCTCTTCAGGAAAGCCCATGAGAGCAGCTTGAATCCTTATTCTGCCATCTTTCTCTTTAGTGAAGGTTAGCCGCTTCATGGTAACGAAGTCGGTTTGCTGTGTCGTGTAAACACCTTCGAGTTTTGAAGCGAAGTCATTCTCCGCGAATGCAGGCGCTAAAGTAAGAGTAATAAATCCCAATACAAGCAATAGCCTCATGTCTCATCCTCAATGATTGCTTCCAGCCATTTGCCACGCGAATTCCCAAAATAAACGACCCGTTAGTGGCGAATGTTGATACCAGTGCCATCAAATGGTTTCAGCGATTTCACCGTCAAACTGGTTTACGTTCCAGTCTTCTTTACCCGTGAATAAAGACGCATTAAGTCCGGTTTCCTGATGAAGGACTAACTGTCGGCATCCTCATCGCCGTTATCATCATCTGCTTTTTCCGGTGTCCGCACGTAGCCTTCAAACTCCCAGTCTCGACCTTGTTCATCGGTCCCGTTGCCATTGCCATCTTCATCTATATCACTGGTGTCCATATCTACCCAGCCACCTTTTTGAAAATAAATTCTTGTCACCTCGTTTGCATCGACGTCCACATCAACGTCATAAGAGTTTCCACTGCTGACGTTTCGAACTGTTACCGTGGCATCGCCGAAGTGGCCAATTGGTTGATCGTTTGATTCATCATTGGTCGTGCTTGGGTCATCGGAATGTATGTCATAAGCTTTTCGAACAGTAGCGGTTCCGCCCCGCTTGGCAGGATTGCCTCTATGCGGTTGGACAGTTTGGCTTGTATCAGTTTTGCTTGCAGGAACTTCAGTTTCTGCAAGCTGGCTATTTTTGAATTGCCAATAAGCAAAAAATAGAATGATAGCAATTACGGCGAAAACCTCGAATCTTCTATCTTGCGGAGGATCGAACTTATAATTTTCTTTGCCAGGTGTCATGTTCCCGTCTCATGGCTTCGGCCTATATGAGCATAGTAGCACTTTACGTATTCTAAGGATTCTGTGCTAGTTCGGCAAAGAGCAAGCCTTTTGGTGCGCCGCTGCGAACTCACGAATTTCGTTCAGAACGATTTTCCTAAGCTCTTCCTGCTTTTGAAGGTCTAAGAGCAGCAGCGACTCAGACAGCCAAATCACCGAAGTGTGGAATTCATCCTCGGTGCCTGGAATTTGCATGTCAGCGAACAAGAGTAGCTGTCCTATACCTACGTCTTCGCTCGGCAGACCCCACTTAATTAGAAGCATTGCTTCGCCCTGCCCATCGAGAAACTCTTCACTAGTGACTGTCTCAATGCCAGCATCATTGAGAATCTCTTCTGCTTCGTTGCGCAATGATTTCCAGCAGGGTAATTCAATAGAGGAAGATAAGCGAACGGACTTAATGCGGCTCAGGATGCGGAGTTTATTACTCTTCGCTATAAAATGTTCAATGTCATTACTCATGCATGTAAGGATATCAGACCCTATGCGCACCGGTTGGCTCGTGCGTCAACGACGGCACGCAAATTTTGTGAATGTTTAGAATGTGCTACAGGCGTTCGTAGATACGAATTCATGCACCGACAAGCGCTATAATCAACGTTTGCGAATTCCTACTAGAGGTCGACACATGGGTTTTGATGTCGAGAGCTTGTCAGATGCTCGCTTCCCAAATGCGATGTGTCCACGGTGTGTGGCGCTGGTTTCTATTTATCTAGACCTGAAGCACTCTGAGAAGACCGCGATATGCCCAGGATGCAAGGCATCCTGGGAAAAAGGCGGCTCCACTTTCGGCTGGAAGGACTTCTTCGGTGCATACGATTCTCTGATTGCAATTGACGATGCCCTTACGCACTCGCAGAAACTGGTGAAGTGGGTATCTATGTATAAAGCGGGGGCGTCGCGGCCAATAGACCTTCTGTTTCGTCTTATGGCAGAGAGTTCGCATTTTGTTCATTTCGCAACATGGAACTTCACCACCGAGTTAATTGGTGCTCTTGCAATGCTCGCTACTCGAATCCCGGTTCGTGGTGTCATTGGAGAGCCCCTCGACAAGCCGAATGATGCATACAAGGTTCAGGCGCTTAAGACCCTTCAATCGATTGGGAATTTCAATGTAACTCACACAGGATCTGATATTCACTTCGACCAAACGCACCAGAAGCTGTATGTGTTCGATGGCATCGTTGCACTCTACGGCTCCCCCAATCTCACCATGGCAGGCTGGACTAAAGCTGATGAATCAAAGGAGCTACTGGAAATCTCGACTGACCTGGTGAAGGTCCGCGAATTGAACAACAAATACATTTCGAAGTTCTACCGAATTGAGCGGTTTGCTGAGCATACAAAGTTTTCGGTGATTAATGGCCGAACGGATCCGGACAACATTTGGACGTGAGGTGGGGAAACTCGGCGGCAATACCATCGAGCGATTATTGTTTCGAAATCGGCGCCGAAATGTCCAATAAATAAATCGCGTTTTTTTTTCAAAAAAAATATAGCGGACAAAATTACAGAAATAAATAACGGGAATTTATAACGAGCATCTCCGAAGATTAAGAGATCATGCGGGTTTCAAGCGAGTGGAGATCGCGTTTGTGATAGGATCGAAATGAAAGATTGCTCGCAGGAGAGCCAAAAAAAATGGAAGATAAGAACGTGAAAAAGATGAAAGCTGAGGATGTTCACTGCGCTCTCTGCCAGGGACCGCATAAGATAGCTGAGGATGAGCCGATAGAGGAGATCGGTGGGGTGATTAGAGTAACCGCTGCTGGACAGGGTACAGCTGGGGCTGAGAGAAAATCTAAAACACCCACGGGCAAGCGTTATGAAACTACTGCCCCAAGAATCTGTAGATGCGGACGCCCAGTGTATTAGTGCTTCATATCAGTATTGCCACAAACATCACCATCGGTTTGCTGAAGAGCTGCATTTGAAGCTGATGCGGGTTGCCATTGTATATACACCTGCTCGTCTCGACTAGCTGCGGAGATCGTGATAAAACTCTAGCACCCTTATGGTTTGGTGTGGCGGTGAGACCGTTGGCTTGGGGTGTCTCGGATCGCCTGTATAGCCTGTATAGTGTGCGATTCATATGCACGCTCAATCAACCAATGAGGTGGAAATGAAAACGTGATCGAGTCTCTATATGCCAAGCTCGAAACCCTTAGCTCTGGCGATCCAGCCGTACTTACCGAAGCGGAAGCCGCGGCTCTAGCTGAATTAGAGCTGGCAGATTTCCAGGCGCTACGCGAGCAAGGGCTCGGGCCTGAGCATGTAGAGGTAGAAGAACTCGACGGGCAGCTGAAATCCTATGATCTGGAGGTATGCGGCGAGAGGCTGTATACCATCGAGTCGATCAGTGTTTGGAATCAGCTGCGCAGGGATGGGCTGCTAGGCAGCCCTGGAGATTAGCGCATCGAGCTGTCGAATTGCAGCGGGAATCTGCGTCATCGGCACTGTGCCGGTTTCTGAATGCAGGTCGTAATTGACGAGCATTTCGATATAGGCGTGTTCATTGATTTTGGAGATCTTTACGCAGGCATTGCCCAGCCCCAGCCTGCTCGGCTTAGTTGTAGTGACCTGCGGAAGAGTCGCGATGATGTGCCTAAGCACGGTCGCCTTGTGGATGCTAAATTCAGCTTCACCCACACCGGGGCAGTTCATTTCGATGGTACCGCGAGCGGTGAGCCTGAATTCAAATTTCGTTTCGAGCATTGAAGAAATTCCTTTTTAGATGGTTGGAGCGACCACGTGCCGCCCTCTGAATTACAGCCTATCAGCAGCTCGTCGCCAATCAAGTACAGCGGATCGATATACCGAGAATGCCACCATATGCGATAGCAAGAAATTTAGATTGCCGAAACTCGAATCCCAGCATGGAATTCAAGCATCGAGCTTCGATGATACTGCCCGTAGTGGCAGATGTGGATGTGCTTGAAGTCTAACGAAATTTAATTCCCGGAGACCTCTGACTCGGGGTCTGTCGGATATCTTTTTATTAGTGAGCCCGAGGTGCATCATGGACGCTGTGCGCGCTTTATTTGAAGAGTTCAAGACAGGCGGAATCGAGTATGTTCGTGCGCTGAAAACCGATGAAGCATCAGAGAGCTATATTTTGGAGTTCAAAAAGCTTCATAGAGATGGTCCGTCCCTAAATGACGACGACAAGACAAACTTGGCAAAGACAATAAGTGCGTTCGCGAACTCCAGCGGTGGGGTGCTAGTGTGGGGCGTATCAACCAAGGGTAACGACGATGACCCGGAACAGGTCAAAGACCTCCATCCTATAAGAGAGCTGAGTCGAGTCAAAAGCGCGATGGAAAGTTTCTCAAGCCAGGTGGTGCAGCGACCAGTTGAGGGGGTTGAATTCGAGTCAATTGAGCAATCCGACGATGAGGGTTTTCTTGTGATGTTGATTCCCGCTGTCACGGAAGGCGACCCTGTAATGGCTACAGCAAAGAATCAGCATCGATACTACATTCGAATGGGTACGCGCTCAATGCCGATGGAACACAACCAGGTCGGAGCGATGTTTGCGCGAAGAGCTGTACCAAAATTAGAACTCCACGTGCTTGCCGGTACGCAATCCAGCAACAAACTATGTGTGTCATTTGGACTAAGAAATAGCGGAAGAGGCCTTGCGCGGCACCCTGCTGTAGTCTTTCACCCTGGTAGTAGCGACGATTTCAACCCAGAGAAACTAGTGTGGACTTCCAAAAATGAATCTATTCAAGGTGGTCAGTTGGTTTACGATGTCAATGCGGGATTTGCGCCCCACGGTAAGCGTACTTCTAGAATGTTCAATACATTTTCCAATCCTGTGATTTACCCCGGTCTTTCTCTCTATGTTTGTGACTGGTTCAAGCCGTTACCAAAAGACGATTCTGATGTTGAGTACAGACTCGAGTTCCCTTATGAAGTCTATTGTGAGGAGTATCAGTCTTCTATGCAATTCAGCATGGGTATCGGTCGCGTGCATGGTGAGGTCTGGGTGGAGAAGGTCTTTATGAAGGAGCGCAACATAACTCCGTAAATGGGGAATATGCTGCCTGTTTGGCGGCTAATGTTTCCGAGTCCCCGCTACAGAAATTGAACTACCATTCCGTGAGATTCCGTGATATCAAGGAAGAACACCGCTACGGAATGGTGAATGAGCGATCTACCGAAGCTACGGGTTGGTCGACCGGCAACGCAAAAGCTGCCGGAGTACATTGCCGAGCGCATGAAGGCACTCGGTTACGAGCCAACATATCAGGCGCTTTCCAACATCACAAACTTACCTTGGACAACGCTGTTTGGAAATCTTTCCGGGCTTCGCGCAATGCGTGTTGGCACGGCTTGGAGGATTGCACAGGTTCTTGAGGTGACCATCGATGATTTGGTCGAGAATGTGGAAGTGCTTTTGATTTAGGCGGATGTATCATCGTGACCCAAGCTAAGCCAGAGAAGATGGAACGAGGCGAATGGACGGGATACAGACCACCCTATGGCTGGCGCAGCGAACATGGGTGTCTGGTGCGGGATGAATCGGAGCAACGAGTGATGCGATACATTCGACGGCTCTACAGCCTACGGGCGCGAAACGGAAAGAGGTTGCTCACCCTGAGGCTAATATCGGATCGACTCTATATGAAGGGCATACCGCCGAAATCGACAAAACAAGGCTCGTCAGTACTTGCTAGATGGTCTCTCGCGATGCTGTCAAAAATTATCAATAATGCACGTAAGACTGATCAAATTTCGACTTCTGTGTGTCGGGCTGTGTTCAGTCCGAATCACCTTGGTTAATTACTTCCACTCGAACAACGCGGCAACTGGCACATCCAGCACCAGCACATCCGCAATTCGTCCTACATTAGCGAGTGAAGCCGCACGCCGACCGTTTTCGATTCTCGAGTAAATGTATTGCAGGTGAGTGAGCCGCAGCTCTGCTGGATTGAAAAAGCTACGACCGGAAAGCCCCGAATCTGGATGAAATATCTGCGAGTGTGGACAGAAAAAAACTACGCTCGTATTCGTGCCAAGACCTAAACGGAGCTGGAAACCGATGAAAAGTGGATTGAAAAAACTACGAAGACCCTGATGGGGATTGATTTTCAAAGCGCATGGGAATACTGTTGTTAACGAGCCCGTTCAGTAGTTTCACAAAACCCAGATTTCATTACGTTCATGGAGGTGCCTCTATGTGGACTTGGATTTCTTCATGGTTGAAAGAGTCTCAGAAATCCGGAGCTGTAATTGGCTATGTCAGAATTTCGTCTGAGACACAACGAGAAAACACTTCCATTGAACACCAGGCGGCTCTGATTGAAGAGTTTTGCAAGAGGGCTGGCTATTTCCTCGTCGCTATCTATTTCGACGTAGAAACTGGCCGCTCTGTTGAAGTTCGCAATGGTATCTCGGCTGCGCTTGAATCGTTGATGAACTCTGACCTTTGCGGGCTGATTGTTTTCTCGTACGACCGATTCAGCCGTTCAATTGAAGACCGCGCAAAATACAAACGAGAGTTCAGGCAGAATCGAAAACGGTTATGGAGTTGCACTCAAGATTTTGATTTGTTCAGCCGTGCAGGCGCCTTGTATTACAGCCTTGTAGCTGTAATCGATGAAGACGAATGCGACCGCATCGTGGAGCGGGGGCTCGCAGGCAAGCGGCAGAAACTCGCTCGTAATGAGTGGCCGGGATTCCGACCTTGCTATGGTTGGAAGTGGCACAACGGGGACCTCGTCAGAGATGAGGAAGAACAGAGAGTGATCAGATATATTCGCAGGCTATACAGCATGAGGGATAAGCGCGGCAAACGCATCTTCACCCTCAAGAAAATTGCTGAGCGCTTACAAGAAAAAGGAATCTTGCCGAAAAGTTGTAAGCCGACAACCAAACCAAGGCGCAACCGGATAAGAGTTCTTACAGGGCGCTGGCCGCTGCCGATGATTTCAAAAATCATCAAACGCGAGCGCCGAATGGATTTGTTTGCAACTGGCGTAAAGCGGTGGGAAGATGTCTGCAAGAAAGATGCCTACGCGGACAGGTTCTCTGCTTGAAGCTTGCTTAGTCCCAGTTAAAAAACGCTGACAGCGGAACATCAAGCGCCTTAGCAATTCGCGCCATGTTGGCCAGCGACGGGCTAGATTTGGCGTTTTCGACTTTTGAAATGAATGTTGTGTCGAAGTCCAGAGCTTCCGCAAGCTGTTCCTGAGTTAAACCTGCTTGCAGTCGTAGCTCTTTGAGGCGCTTTCCGAATTTTCTAATAGCTCTCTTAGCAACGTCCATATTGAACGACTATGAAGTAAACTAGAAATTAAGTCCATGGAAATAAACTCAACTCTTGCCTGCAAGAAGGGGTTTTCATGCCGCATCTAAGAGGTGACGAATGCATCGCTCTAAGGCCGTTCGCTCTACCAAGGCTTGCCGGTCTCGCCAGCAGTTGCCTGGGTTCTATTTTTATCGAATGACTGCGTTACAAGAGGAGCCAACCTTTGGGCGCTTGGCAGCCAATGCAGGTGTGCCATGCCTTGTGCTCTATGAAAACACCATGAGACGTCGCTCCACGCTTATGAGCACTGCCACGCGCCTCTCGCGCGCTCTCAAAATCAACGTCGACAAACTAGCCGATAAGGTGCACTTCCATGAATGAATTACAAACACTGAGGTCTGACGATAACGATCTGAACATAGACCCAGAGCAACTTATGAAGCTGCGCATGTTCGCGAAGATGATTTCTAACAACGTGACCGAAGATTTGGAAAGCCAGAAGAGAAAGCCAGCAGGCATCACCCTGCAGCAATTATATGAGCGGTATATGGAAGACTACGCCCGAGCGCATTGCGCAAGATGGAGAGACATGGAGCGCTGTTACGGGAATTACCTCTCGCACTGGTCAGACAGAGACTTGTTGCGAATCTCTAGAGCGGAAGTACAGCAGTGGCATTCTGAACTAGGTCGACGAAACTCAAAGAGAGGTAAGCCGATGCCGCACACAGCTAATCGCGCGCTTGAGCTACTTGTGATGATGTACCGTAAAGCATCTGATTGGGAGCTGATTTCTGGCTATAATCCGGGCTCGAAAATTCGAAAATTCGATGAGCAGTCGCGCTCCAGATTCCTACAGACTGACGAGTTGGGAAGGTTTTTTGAGGCACTTGATACGCTACGGTACGAAACAACTAAGGACTTCCTTCTGATGTGCTTGCTCACGGGCGCGAGGCGCGCGAACGTAGCAGCCATGAAATGGTCGGAGTTAAATCTAGAACACGAGCTGTGGACAATCCCAAAGACGAAAAATAAAACACCACAGGTGGTACCTCTCGTGCCGGTGGCAATGAGCATACTGCGAAAACGCGCTGTTCGTCGAGCTAGTGCAAGCCCTTGGGTGTTTTCCTCTGATCGTTCTCCAACAGGGCATCTGACCAAGCCAGAGGCAGCTTGGAAGGTGCTCAGGGAGCGTGCGAATCTAACTGATGCACGCATTCATGACCTCCGTCGCACTCTCGCTTCATGGGAGGCAATCACTGGCGCAAACATCTCGGCAATCAGTGCAACCCTGAATCACAAAGACTTGGAGTCTACAGCAATCTATGCGCGCCTGAACGCCGAGCCGGTAAGAAAGGCTATGACTAAGGCAACGAGAGCCATGTTGAAAGCGGCTGGGCTTTCGTATGAACCAAATGCTGACCGGCAGAACCTGGAGTCGAATAAGCGATATCAAAGCGAGTGGATTACAACAGATCGTGCCGCCGAGATAATCGGTACCAGCATTAAACAGCTTGTATCGATGCGTTCGCGAAATGCTGGTCCACCCTATCTGAAAAAGGGACACACGGTGCTCTATCAGGAATCGATGTTGCAGGAATGGTTGAAAGAGCAAGGTGGCACTCCATTCAAAAGGTCCCGTCGAAAGAAGGAGCATCAGTAACTAAGTGTGCTGTTTCTCGCAGATGCGGGAATTCTTTTGACATTGCCATTCGGCAATTCGAAAACCTTTTAAATGCTATGCGGGTGACATATTGTGGATGCCGCGATGATGCGTACAAGTTTCGACCCCGAATTCGGTCTAATGTTTTCACGCGAAGTCTGGGCAAGCATTGAGCAGGCAATTCGCATCCGCCTGCTTATTGCGGGCATGAACAAAGACCCAGACGAATGTGAGTTTGAGTCTGAAGTTGAGATTTTGAAGAATGCTCGGGCCTTGATTCAGGAGCGCTTGGCTTCACGCTTGAGTTGAAATTTGCCTCAGAATCCAAAAAACATTTTATTTGTGTCTCATTCTGAATGGGTCAAACTCATAGGTAGCAAATGTTGAGTGGAGCCAGTGAACATGGCGCCCGAATGGGATTTCAGTAAGACCTACGACTGGGAACGACTTTGGTACAAAGACGGAGAAGAGCCGACTTGGACTGATGATGGCTATACTTGGGTCTCGAAGAAAAATTCGAAATTTAGCTTTCGTGATAAACACCTTTACAGTGAGCTTCAGCATGTGCCGTTCCTGGTCCTTCTGGGCGAACCTGGAATGGGGAAGAGCTATGCGCTCAAACGTGCCTTTCGGCAGACACAGGATTCCGGGCGCCAGTCGATTTTTATTGATCTGGGATCAAAAGACGATCCTAGGCTACTTCACGAAAGCCTTTTTGAATCAACTCCATTCAAAGACTGGGTGAATTCGAGCGGTGGAGAATTTACCATTTTTGTCGACGGCGTTGATGAATGCGAGCATTTGACCTTCAGACAGATGGAAACATTTTTGACATCAGAACTACAAAGACAGTGTGGCACGCGAGTGGCGGAGTGCAAGGTAAGACTAACGTGCCGTGACTCCAGGTGGAATCGTTCATTTGAGCCTGCGCTGAAGGCGGCGTGGCAGGCTGATCACATTGCTGTCTATCGTTTGTGTCAACTGCAGCGTTCGGATGTGCAATTGGCAGCAGTAGCGCATAATTTGAAAGCAGACTTGTTTGATGAAGCTATCTCCGAAAAGCAGGCTGAGCACTTTGCCGCCAGCCCGAATACTCTGATAGCACTTATGCAATATTTTCAACAAACTGGGAAGCTTCCAGATAACCAATGGGAACTCTTTAGGTCTCTTTGCCGAGTGCTATCCGGTGAACAAAATCGAAATGCGCAAAGCAGCCTTAATGATTTAGAGCGATTGGCTATCGCAAGTAGAATTGCATTTTATTCCGTATTCATGGGCAAATACGTGATCGACCTGGACCTTGATCAGCGAAATCTGCTTTCGGAATCAAATCTAGATTTGCGTTTGTCCGAGCTTTCTGGAGGGACTGTTGCTAACGGCGAAGATACAGTAAACGTAACCTACGATTCTTTGAGAGAGACACTATCTACTGCCCTTTTTGAATTCGGAGGTTCCGGGAAACAAAAATGGAAGCAAAAGACGAATGCTGAATTTTTGGCAGCTTATTACATTCATTCGAACGGGTTGAGCACCAAGCAGGTCACAGGTCTTCTCATTCAAAATGGAAAACCAATTGTTCAGGTTGCAGAGACTACAAGTTGGCTATGTGTTGTACGCGACGACCTTTTCGACATCGTTGTGCGATCAGATCCGCTCGCGTTGTTATCTGGTGACGCATTGCCCAATACCGACGAAAAGCGACTAACGCTTGTCGAGCAGCTATTTGCACATATGATGGACGGGCGCCTGCTCGAAGTTGAAACGACCGATCGAAGACTGAGAGCTTTAACACACGAATTACTGTCGAAGCAGCTTGAGGAATTGCTAGGCAAAGAGACACTCTCAATTCCCGCTCGTCGTCTTGCAGTCACGATGACAGGCGCGTGCCGACTGGAGGCTCTTGAATGGAAACTGGCGGACATCGCTCTTGATTCTTCTGAAAATGTGACAGTTAGACGTCGGGCAGCAGGTGTTGTAAGGCAGATTGGATCGGACGAGTGCAAGCTCATGCTCAAGCCGTTGCTTTCGCAATCGGTAGATACTGATTCGGAAATGGAATTGCTTGGATATGCCCTGTATTGTTGCTATCCAAAGCTCCTGTCGAGTGTTGAAATGT
This sequence comes from uncultured Candidatus Obscuribacterales bacterium, assembly GCA_964541355.1. Taxonomy (GTDB): domain Bacteria; phylum Cyanobacteriota; class Vampirovibrionia; order Obscuribacterales; family Obscuribacteraceae; genus JADYXR01. The sequence continues at coordinate 43,647 of CAZISK010000001.1, read as the reverse complement.
TTGAAGCTTTACGGCCACAGCACGAGAATACTGCAGGAATTTATAGTGGCTTTCTTCACGACTTACTAGAATTGATGCCAGAAAGTGATTTGGATGTTGCACTTGATTGGGCGGCCAAGCTGGGGGCAATCGACAAGCAACCTCGCGACTTTGTCGACCTTATAACAGAGTTCGTTTTCCGGGCAATTTCCAGTCTAGATCATCCAAGAGTGCGAAGTAACTTCATAGCGTATTTGGTCTCCAGGCAGAGGTTCGATGATGCTCCGGTCGGTAGAGATGGTGAAGCAATATATCGTAGTCAGATTGGTGAATCAAAAGACAGGTATGACCTTCTTCTTGAGGTCATCAATATTATTGCAATTAGCCACCCAGTTGAGTCCCGTGACGCTGCTGAGATTGAACCTGCTGAGGCTATTAGGAATGCAATGAATAGCATTGACTCGCTCGATGTGGCGGGATGGCTTGCTTTTAGATGCTTTTTGGTGACTGCAGATGACGTTCCGAGACTGTGTCGGTTTGCTGCGGAATGCAACTCGCTAAGAGCCCGTGAAATAGCGATGTATTTGATCGATAGACTTTTGAATTGGGAGCGACTAGATCACATTGACGCGGTTCTCCCGATTCGAAATCTCCTTGATCCAGCGGTGAAGTTTGACTGCGACCTAAGTCAACATCAAAAGTATCTTGATCTTAAACAAGACGCGGATATCAATCTTGCTGAGAATGAACCTGACGACCCTAAAAAACGGGAGGGTTATAAAACTCCTAGTCAAGAGCTGGAGCGGCTGCGTGAACTCGCCTTGAGTGGAGATTGGGGTCAGTGGTGGAGAATTGTTCTAACGCTTCTGTACCACGAAGACGGGCGAAGTGGAATTTCAGAACATCAAATGAACTTGTTGAGTTACCCTGGCTGGAAATCGGCAAGCGATGAGGTCCGCGAACAACTTAGGTACATCGCAAAGCGGTATCTTCAGACATATGACCTCAAGGACGAGGATTGGCTTGGAAAAACAACCTACCACCGACCAGCAATGTCAGCGTATAAGGCATTCAAATTGCTTAGGAGTAGCGGACAAGAGATTGAAGTCGAGTTGTGGGGAAAGTGGTCTTTGGTGTTGCTTGCATTTTCGAAAGAAGATGTCGACAACAAAGAGAATGCAATTGAGGCCGAGCTCTTAAAGTTGGCACCTGACGCCGTTTTAAAGCGATTAGACGACTTGTTGGAACACGACTGGCTGTACGAAGCTTCCTCTAAGGTATTGTTGCGCATAGACTGGACGCAGCAATTAGAGGAGTTTGTTCTGAATAGAATAAACAATTGCACCAAATTCAGTGACAAGGAGGTTGAATTAGTTGGCCACTTGCTCCTTAGAGCCTTTGACGAAGGAAAGCGCCTTGTGCTGACATTGCTTGGCAATTCGCAGCGACCGGAGCCGAAATTAGTTGTTGCACTCATAAAAATGCTGGTTCGGTCGTCTGGAGATTCTGAGTGGGATACAGTATGGACGCAGCTTCAAATTGAGTTATTAACCGAGGAACTACTTAACGCCCTTAGTTTGCTCTCTCCGAAGGATTTTGTTCTGAAACTGTCTGAGGAACAAATTGGCGATCTCTATGTTTTCATTGCAAATCGACCGGAGCTTATCACTTTATCTCCGGCGCTCTGCTGGGGACCGGTTGGTTCAATCAAGGAGTTACATAGCGCGCTTATAGAAGAACTACGTCGTCGAGCAACTTTAGATTCAGTGAACCAATTGAAACGTTTGGCAAAGGCGCTCCCTGACTACGTTGGACTGCCAGGCATTACGCAGCAAGCCGAATTCAGATTGCGAGCATCAATTTGGCCGAGACCCACAGCCTCCGATCTGAAGACGCTACTGAAGGACAGTAGGCGACGGGTCATTCAAGATTCGCAGCAACTTATGGAGGCAGTTATTGAATCGTTGGACCGTCTTCAGAAGAAGCTGCAGCACTCCGAAACTCCGTGTGCTATTGATTTATGGAATGAAAATGACAGTGGATACTCTCCCAAAGTTGAAAATCGATTGTCTGATTACATTAAGCGCCATCTTGATGATGAGTTGGTGCAACAACAGGTGCTAGTGTGCCGAGAACCACAAATTCGGGCTGGCGATTTGCCTCGATTTAGAGACAAGAAGGATAAAAGCAAACCACGTCGAAGTGGTCAGCTCGTGGACGTTTACGCGAAATCTTTTGATCCCGCGCTTTCAACTACGTTTGTCGTCATTATTGAGGTGAAAGGCTGCTGGAACAAAGGGCTACTATCATCAGTAAAGACACAACTCAAAAAAAGGTATCTACAGAAGAATTGCTTCACCCATGGGATTTATGTTGTTGGTTTCTATCACTGTGACATTCACTATCCAAATGACAAATCGGCAGTTGCCTGTAGAAAGCATTCGACCATTGAGGAGGTGCGTGGTTTGGTTGATGTGGCATGCGACACGGCCTCTACCGATGGAATAAAACTATCCGCCGTCACACTTGATTTAGGACTTCACTAAGAGAGGAAGGCGATGCGCAAATGGAAAGATGCCCAGTCCGAGAAAAGCATCGAACAGGTCTTTCGAGAGTCGATTAAAAAGCTCTATCGCGAGGATAAACCACTATTCGAGGTAAGCGCCAATGAAAGGTCGATTTCTCATTGCCTTGCCAAATATCTTGCTGAAGGGTTCCCGGATTGGGATGTCGACTGCGAATACAATAAGCTGGAGCATAGGCCGAAAGAGGTACCTCGCGATGAACTCATTAGGACTATTGAGCAGTTTAGAAAAACAGATCAAACATCTGAGTTTGGAGTGATGTTGCATTCGCTGGGACCTGATGTCTTCTCTGCTGCAATACGAGATATTAGAACGGAAAATTTCGAAAGAATTATAAGCTTACTGGGACAGAAGCAGATCTTGACTGCCGAAGAGCAGCTGAAGCTCAGCATGTCAAAAGCGCTTTATCGAAAAATTTTTCCCGATATCATTGTTCATAAACGGCAAAACCCGAGCTTGGAAGGAAATTTGTTGGTGATAGAGGTAAAGTACGCGGACAACCTTAAATATCTAACTGTGCTGGATTTCGCCAAGCTAAGTTTCCTGGCTCACCAGAATGGTGAGCTACCCTATCAATTGGGTTTGTACGTTGAGTTTGGGTGTAATGCACTGGAAGATGCATGGCTATTCGAGCGTGGAGAACCGCAACCAAAGCGTGTATTACACGCCTTGGCGGATTAAAGTCCAAGTGCGTTTAGCAAACTCTTCTTCCGATTGTCGCTTTCGAAAAACGTCGGAGCGTTCGAATTTATAAAAGGCAACTTCGACTCGGAAACTTGCTCTCGCTTTTTCTGCTCGAGCGTCGACAGCTTACGCTGTGCTATGGCAGCATTCTCACCCGGAAGGAATGCATCTGCCATGTGCTTAAGCGGCGTGATTCCGAGTTCATCGAGGCTGACGTCCTCCGAGTCAATGCGGTCGCCCAATGTGCCGAAGTGGTGAACCTTCACCGCTTCCTTCATGAATGACTCGTCACCGCTTGTGATACCGTTCAGAATCTGCTTGCTGGGCAGCCCGTAGACCCGTGGGAACAGCTGAAGCAAGTTTCCGAGCTGCCGGTATATCCGTGCGCGTCTATCGGGGTCGGAGAGGTCGAAATCCATTTTTCCCAGGTCTTTCAAACCCATGATGAAATCTTTGTAGTTCGTGCTAATCGTGGTCGAGATTGGGTCGCCTCCAGATTTTCCTATCCAACTACCACCGAGCGGAGCAATGAGCGACCACTGCACTTTTGGTGCAAGCGTCTTGCCGGTTGCGTACTGATACAACTCCAGCTTATCGAGAATAGATGCAGCCATGAAATAGGACTCTGGATCGAGATTTTCCCACGCGGCTTGCGCATCCTTTGGAATGGCTGCTCTACCGCCTACAAGAGCTGTGAGACCGAACATCAATGCGACCTTTTTGAAGTTGCCTTCAGCCATGTATCCCAGCGCCATGTTAGCAATCCGGAACGGCTGCTTGGTGAATGGTGCCATGAAAGCCGCAACCATTGAGTCACCGAAGTAGTCTTGATTCAGTCTGAGCGGGTCGACACCCAATGTGCGGCTGGCTGATTCAGCCACGTGAGCCCATGCATCAATCGTCATCTCGGCCGAATACTTTCCTTGCAGAAGGTTCTCAGCAAACTCAACCGGCGAACCAGTGAAGCCATTAGCGCGAGCACGTGTACTTGCGTACTGGAATATCGCGCCGAGCGCTACTCGATCAGCATTGATTTTGTCGCTGGCGAAATCTGGCAGCTTCAATCCTTTAGCTTGTCTTCCAATGACGGCGTTGTTTGCTACTTTTTCAGCCTTCAGCCCGCCGACCAGGTTGGAATGCTTGAATATTTTCTTGAGAGCGATATTCCCTCCCAGGGCGACAGGACCCAATTCCTTCATTGCCATAGCCATATTCATAGGTCCGACCTTGGTACCGCCGGCGATGACCATGTCTGTTAAGTTCGTGAGATGGAATGCAGGATTAAAGAAGAAGTGGTAGTCATAGAAATTGCCCATCAACCCGCGAACATCTTTTTCAAACCTATTTAGCTGACGACCTGTCAACGCCTGCTGCATGCTATGCAAAGCATCCAGGTGCCTTTCCAGATGATCTGTGTTTTTACCTGCAGCAGCAAGTGCATCAATGTGTGTTCGTGCGATTTCTTCGTGCTGAGTAAACAGGCGCTTGAGATTTTCTTGCACGCGTTTGTAGGTTTGGAATGCTCTGAGCTCCGGCTGCCCCATGCCATCGAATACAGTGCCAGCAATCCTGGAGTAGTCACTTAGGTCGGCAGCGCTGAGGTTTCCATTTCTCAAAACATTGAACGCCTGCGCTCTAACTTCGTCGCTGATGTGCAGACCAAAGCTGGCGTGATGCACCATACCGAGGTGCTGTGTGATCGTTGCCTCTAACTTGGTGCCGAGAGCGGCATCCAGAGCGCCGACCCGAGAAAGAGTGTCATTGAAAAACGCGGAAGTCTGAACCAGCTCCTTTGTGAATAGTCTGGCAGTGCGTGGTGAAATCGCGAGCGCGAGCGCGAGCCCTCCCAATAGCTTGGTTGTGACCGGCATCAGGTCGGTTTGATTCTCAGTTGTCTTACCATCAGCAGCAGATGCTTTCTGGTTGCTTCCAAGCGCCAGCGTGCCCGCCAGCCCGAGTATTGCACGCGCAGTGCGGCTCTTAAGGTCAATCTTGTAGTCGTATCGAGGCAGTTTGTTTCGGTCGAGCTCGGCTTGTTGGAGGGCCTCATTTTGAGCTTTCTTGTAGATCTTTTCTGCATCTTCCGAAAGTTTAAGATGCATCGAATTGTGGTCGAGTGAAACTGCTACGTCGACTTCATCGCCGAACGGAGTCTTTGCTCGAGTACGAGCATTGAACGATGCAGTTGGCTCGGACTGTCTAAGCGATGCTTGCGCTTTCTCCAAGAGTGGATGTGCTTCCTTCTTTGCAGCGTCATAGAGCTTTTGTGCATCTTTGACTTGTAGATGGAGCTGTCGAAGATTTTGAAATGCCTCATCAAGATCTTCCACATTGTTTATATGTGGTACCGGTAATCCGAATCGCCCTTCAGCGCCGAAGTTGCCTCCGACAATTGCCGCTACGTGTTGCTTCATCGTTGGTGACGCTACGCCCTCGGCGAGGGATTCTCGGAGTTTTGCAAGTTCTTGTTCAATCGCAACAGGCAAGCGTTCAGACCTACGCGATTGCTCACGAATCAGTTGAACACCACCTCTGGTTATGGAACCTTCTCCGAGGGTTGCCTCGCCTTTGGCGACGTGAGCCTGCCAAACCTTGTCTGAATATTCCTTGGCAAGTGCCTTAGCCGAATCGAGAACGACCTTATGCTCGGCCACTCGATTTACTGCCGCCTGGACCTCTGGAGAAAACTTTGAAACGTCGTGCGCTTGGTCGACCTTGTTTCTGCCGAAAGCTGTTCGTTGATGGCGAAATACGCCTTGAGGTTCTGGCGCTGAAGCCGGAGGCATTGCAGGCGGTGCCTGGTGATACACATCCTGTAGATTGCCGCCTGCCGCTCGTGCTGTCTGAACCTTTGATTTCACGTCGGACTTGATGCTCTCTGCGTACTTTCGCGCAAAAGCGTATACATCCTTCTCCTCGATGCCAAGCTGTTTTGCAATTTGTGAAACGTGTTGGACGTAATTCGGAAGAGACTTGCCAACTTTCGCGCTTGCGATTGCCACCAAATCTCTTTCGAGAGGCGTTGGAAATTCGACATAAGCGTCCATTCCGCTGCTTCCCTGAATGTACCGCCGCGTGTTACCAAAGAAGCCTTTGGCGGGCTCTGGATGAGCGCTGAGCGGTGCCAGAACACTGTTTGGCTTAATTGCTGCCTCCGCCACTCTAGTCGATGAAGATTGAGACAGTGGAGTACCTGATGGGTGAACTGGATTTGATTGTTCAAGTAGCGATAGCATTTCGTCATCAAGACGTGAACCACCGAGCGAGCCCTGCTTGGTTCCCATTCCGAGGGACTGCATCAGGTTTTGTCCTGTAGCAGTAGCCCCGCGCGAACGCCCCTGCGTAGGCATGCTGTCATAGGTCCATGGAGCCTCGGGGATAGGTTCGGGCACCGGGGGTGATGCCTTGGGCCAGCCTGCTTGCGCCCTACCAAGTAATCTCTTAAGACCTTCACCTGCTAGATGTCCAGCACCGCCGAGAATACCTCCTACTCCGGTGCCGACCAGCCCGGAGAACGCTGCTTCGACTGGGTTGACACTGCCAGTTTTGCGCAGCTGCGTACCTGCATCGCCAAGCAAGCCGGACAGACCACCAGCGAAGGCGCCCGATCTCATTGCCAGTTTGGCGGTTGGTGCAGCTGCGCCGGTTCCTGTTGGGACTAGTGCTTGACCTAGCAGAGAGCCGAGGTCATACCCCTCGTCAACTGATGGCTGCAAGGTGTCATGATACGGCTTAGACAGGTTTGGGAGTTCAGGCATGGGTGCGCCTGTCCTCTTAGCCCAAAACATAGGGTCAACGGGGTTCCAGTCCTGGCTGTGCGTAACTGCATCAGCCATCTCAAGTACACCGCCAGGAATACCCGCGACTATTGAGCCGGCTGTGTCGATGCCGGCGGCCAGATTCGGGTCAGAGTCACCGAGCCTGCGGTAGGCATCTGCTCGCTCGTGGAATTTCTGCACAAGTGGGATTCTGTTAATCGTCGCATTGAGATCGAATCGATCTTTTGATTTCGCTGGGTTCGTCAGATTCAGATGTTTTTGCTCTGGCGTGTTAAACAAGCCGAATAAGTCAGGTTTCGATTGTCGTGTTGTCGCCGGTGCTGGAAAACTCATCGGCATCGTGGTTGGGAATCCGTGTGGTGCGCTGTAACTGGCTCCTTGATCCCAGATATCTCCATTGTCAGCCTGTTGATAGTCGGCAGCCTGATCCCAAACATCTGGCTGGTAGTCCGCAGCGTCATCCCATATGCTTCGTTTACTCATTAGAAACTAAACCCCGCTTTCTTTGCCATCTGTTGGGCGAGCTGCCGCACTTTCGGATCTTTGAGATTGCTCACACCGAGTTGTTGTGCTGCTTGCCTAAGGAAACCATGGGCCTGAGCTACGCGATTGCCACCCATCTGTGGAGCGCCTACTGGAAGCTTTGGAGAAGACGATAATGGAGAAAGAAGCCCTCCAAAAGCACTTCCAGATTGAGCAGAACCCTGTCCGGAGAGCAACCCACCAAGAAGTTGCTTTAACTCGGTTGTTCCGCGAGTTTCCGTCTTCTTGTGTCCGTCTGAGTATTGCGAGTTCGCATCGCCGATTTCGCGCAGTATGTCGCCAAACAACTCGCCCTGGTTTCCAATGTATGTGTTGTATGCGCGATTGAGATTGTCGTCTATGCGGGCTTGCAGTTGCTCTCGCAGGAAGTTCAAGTGTTGATTTGCTTGATCGGCTTTGATGCTTCCGCTGTTGATTTGTTGCTGCAGTTTCTGACGTTCAAGCTCAATTCGCTGCGCACCTTGCTGCATCAAACTATCGCGATACTTGCTTAGCCCTTCTGCACCTAACCGTCGCGTGTCTGCGTCTTGTTGCTGAATTCCTTCGGTCGCCTGGTTGTGGCGAGAGGTCTCATAGTTTCTGTTCGCGGTGTTTTCGTGCTGTCCATAAACCGACTGTCCGTAAAATCCTGCGCGGTCGCGGTTTGCCATCGCATTAGCAATCTTTGTTTGATTCGCGACTGTTGTCGGGTCTGTCTGATTCAACATCGAGAATAAGTCCCGCTGCCGCTGCGCACTGTCGTCTGTAAATTGATTGTCGAGCGTTTGTCTGTTTGCGACATCATTTAATCGCTGGCGATACTCCTGGTAGTCCTGCTGGGAGCTCATGCCAGATTTACCGAACAGGTTCGCGATGTCGCCAATGCTGCCCCATGTGTCGGCTGCCATGGCGCGATTCATGTCATGGTTATTGAAATCATTGAATCTACCGAGGATTTGCTGGCGTGCATTCATGCCTCGGTTGTAACGGTCATTCGCTAGGGTGAAGCCGCCCGCAAGCGCTTGCTGAAAATCTGGGCTCGATAAAAATGGCTGCTGCTGCACAGCACCACGGGTGGCGTACTGGTCCTGATTCGGCAGTGTTCGCCGTTGCATCTCCTCATATGAGATGCCTACGTTCGGATCACTTGCAAGGTCATTGAAAAACTGCTCCTGGCTGCGCCCCTGAGGGTCAACCAAGCGCCCCTGCCTGTCAACGAATGCGCCGCCAGCACCGCCCATGGAGCCGCCGCCAGAATTGCCGTTAAGCATCTGGTCGACCTTCGAACCGGGCTCGAAAGGGTATCCACCCTGATGGATTAAGCCATCGGAAGCTTGACGTGGGTCAACGTTCGGCGGGTGTCCTGAGCTCGAAAATAATCCAGCATTATCAAATGACGGATCTATCTGCCCGCCGTATGCGTACTGCCCCTTATTATCGAATATCTGCGAATTATCAACCTGCGGACCCTTGCGACCAAACAACCTCGGCGCCGGCCCATTACCAAACAAACCCTGGTCAGCAATCCTGCGCAGTGGAGAGAGCATCCGGGTGATGCCTCCAGCTGCCTGTTCCATCAAGCCGTGATTATCCGATGGCACGCCAGAATAGTCGCCGATTGCGTGGCGATTCCTACGCTGAAATGCCGCTTTATCCATGCCGGGGTCAGGCATTTGCAGGGCGCCGCCAATATCGAGCGACTGGCGCGGCATCATCCCAGCGCCGCCACGAGCGATATCCATCAGTTGCTGGCGAGGCATCGATGCACTCCCCCTGTCCATATAATCCGATGGCAGGCTGTACTGCTGCCCATTTTCATCGGTGCGCATTACAGCCTTACGCATTCCCTGCGACGGCTGATCGTAAATCCGCTGCTCCATGGTGTGCTCGGGGAACACCGGCGGTGGGTCTTCTTTAGGAACCCTCAAAATCTCATCGCGGCTGCCGCTCCAGAGCATTCCATCCCCGCCGCCACCGGCATGAAATCTCAGGCTACGTGGGTCTGGTGATGATGGTCCCATCATCCCTCGTCCTGGCGATGCTGTATTTACGCCCATGGATAAATCCACCTGAGGGCGCATCATTTGCATCAACGGATTTGATTTCTTTCTCGGTAATCCCATGATTCCTCCATGGTATTGCGGGCGGTGCCCATGATGTTCTTCTAGTTTAGGCTTTTCACTATAGTGAAGCAAGCTATATTGGTCGCGTGTCGTATGCTTGCACGAGTCGTATCGTAAGGTTCAAGAGTGCCTCGGTGCCTGTGTCTCTCAGAAGCTTTTCGTGGCACGCCGAAATCAATTCATTCAACTCGCCAATACTTAATGTGCCGTTGAAGGCAATTGCATTCGGGTCTGTTTCTGCCAGCCTGATGAGGTAAGTTGCAGGTCCGAATCCTGGCGTGTAGTTTGAACAGTTGCGTCGCACCGGCAGCGGTGTATTGATTAAATGTTTTGGGATTCGCGACCAAACCTCAGATTTGGCGACCCATGTTAGTTGGTGCTCGTGTTTTTCGTCGCACAGCGGGCACGCAGCAGTTCTAATCATTATGCTGTGTATGAAGTAGTCGCCGTGATATGCGGTCATTCTTGTTGACGGAATTGCGCATGCGTCGACGATGGGCCCGCGAGCGCTATCGATCACAACTAGCGGGTCAATTGACGACTGACCATCATGCTCGCCGTTAGTCATCATCATTTATCTCCCGTGTCAGCTTTGCCAACACCCCATTCAATGTTGATTTTCCACTCGCCTTTGATAGCTCTTCGAGGGCTGTGCATTCTTCTGTAGATAGTGAGACCACCTTGGCAGGTTCAGTGCTTATGTGCGTCTCGCCTTTATGAAAGCTCAATCGCAACTGAAACGTGTGATCAAGTTCGCATCTCATTGGAATTACAAGAATGCTGTCTCTGCCATCATCGTATGTTGTTACCTGATCATCAAAACACGTGTACATGTAGCCGCATGTTGGGCACATCAGTGTTGCAGGGTCATGCCGGTCTCCCAGCAATAGATATTTCAGTCGAGCATCGACTGTGTTTGCATGTGTCGAAGTTTTGTTGTCCACAGTTCCTCCTCGCGCGTTGGCGCGGTTATTGATAATGCCCACTACGTTTCTTGAAGCGCTCCTTAGTTTGGCGCTTTGCGAGTTCCTAAAGCATTTAGATTTGGTCTGTTCATGATTTCTCCTAGTTGTTTTCAGAGGGGTCGTAATCTTCTTTGGGGTCGTACTCTTCTTTGGACCCCTGGACGTCACACGCCAACTCAATCTTGGTTTGTTCAGTTTTGTTCTTATCGGATAACTCGCTTTCTCCCAGAAGCTCCTTTTTAATGACGTAAAAAAGGGGGCGAATCCGTTCACCCGCGGGTCCGATGTATCTCTTTGCCTGGTAACTAGCATTGCGCTCACCTACCAGCAGCGAGCGGTTTTTCAATTCGCCAGCAACTTCTTGAATGTTGTATCCCTTCAAGGCTTCCTTGAAGCCATCGGAGAGAATGTAATACTCTCCGTTTTCTTGGTTGATATAGCCTGCAACGTCCCGTCTGTTCGCTTCGAAGTCTGCGTTCCATTTCTTGAAGCGGGCGTCTCGATTCTTGAGTATGAACGATCGGAGGGCAGCGATACCTCTGTCAACATCGGACAATTCTGATGCGCTCTCTAACCAATCACGAGTCACTTTTTTGACCGCCGAAATCACAACATCCTCCGAAAATGGAAGAACTTTGAGCTGGCAAGCCAGCCGTCCAGCTGCTTCGGTCAACGCAAAACGTTTCAGGGCGCGTTTTTGATCGGTCGTGGCATCAAGTGGGGTTAAGCGCTCCAAAGCCTCGCCGACTAGCTGCTCTACCTGCTGCCGTGCAGCTCGTTCGGTAACGAACAGTTTAATAAAACCATGCAAAAATGCCTTGATTGCTTCACCGTAGTAGAGGCTCGGTGCGCGTTTGAAGTGGGGCACACTTTTTTCATCAGTGATTGCTTGCACTGGAATATCCAAGACGCGACCGACATGACCCGTTTTTGCAATTTTCATTATTTGTCTTCCTCAATCATTTCTTTCATTGATTTCTCACCACTGGACAAAAGGTGCGTGCGCCACGTTCTAGCTTTCTTGAGTTTTCGTCCTGCGTCTAACGCCTCCTTTCCTCGCCCACCGGAGAAGTTGTAGATAGCCCCACCTACGTCTTTCGCTGCACAGGTTCCAATTTCATCTAAAATTAGTAGACCGTCTGAGTGGGCTGCCGCAAGCGCTTCCAAAGCGTTCGCCGTGGAATTCCACTTCCTCACATAGCTCTTATCTGGGTCGTCCGATGGATCTGAACCACACCCCCACACAGAAGCTGCTACTTGCAGCAGGAGTGTTTTTCCGCGACCAGACAAACCCCAAAAGTGGAAGCCGCCTGACTCCAACACAACGAATTTGAGCAGCACTGATGAGAATGCAAAACATAACGCGAAAATTAAATAGTCGAATGGCATGCAAGCCTTTGCAATTTCGTTCTGCCAATCTTGCAGCGTGCCGCTTGATTGCATCGTAGTCGCCACCGGACTGTGTCTCTCTGGCGCAAACTCGACAGGGTCTGATGTTGTGCCGATGGTCGTTTCCGGCAGCACATAGGCTAGCTTGTCGGTCGGAAGCCAGCCAAGTTTGTCGGTTGAGGTGGCGCGGTTGTCCGTGTGTGACAGACCGATGTATGCAATAACATCTTTCTCGCGACCTGGCACAATTAACAACCCAGCGTCAGCCAGCATCGAGATTACGTGAACACCACGACTTTCATGCAGCAATGTAGCTGGCACGAAAATGAATTTGCGCTTTCCATCTCGATCGCGCATTACGATTTTCCATTGCCAACCGGTAGTCTCCGGGTTGCGCACCATGCGTGAGACGTAAAGCGGCCCAGAAACACGCACGAATTGACCTCCATCATCTCGCCTCGGCGAGTCGATATAGACGCCATTGATATTTACTTTGAAATTGGGCGGATACTTGACGCCGCTAAGTTTGATTTCAGCGGTTATGTCATCCGCCATTTCTGCAGCGCTAACCGTTGAAGCGGATTGAGTTTTTTCTGCGATGCTAGGATGACGTTTCATCGAATTCTCCCAAATACTCGTCTGCGAAATCAGTGCCGACGAAGTCCGGCATTACGATTCGAACCGTCCGCCCTTCAGCGATTAGCCTGCTCGCCAACTTCCTGGCTGCCTTTAGCCCCGCGCTGTTTTCGTCATTGTCAGCAAAAATGACCACCTCAGTCACATCGGCGGGCACCACTAGTGATGCCATGCCGGCAGCGCTAATCGTTGCCCACGTGGGAATCTTTGTCGCTGTATAGCAGGCTAGGGCTGTCTCGAGTCCTTCAGCTACGCCGAGAACCGGGCCGCAGGGGAATAGCCGAATTGCACCACCCCTGGCGGCGCCTTCGATCTCTGGTGGGAGCAATTTCCTTGAAGGAAGGTAAGCGCCAAACTGCTCAGGGTCAATAAGCTTTAGTTTTCTACCGAATTTATCAAGCCAAAGTCGATGCATTGTGATTGGCTTCCCGCAAGGGGCGCTGACGATTGCTAACAATGCATTGAACTTGCCCATCAGGATGGGTTGCTGTCCGGAAGTACGGAAGTAGGGAAGACGTTCATGAGTTCTAAGCACTTTGTTTCTGAACACTTGCTCGTCTAGTCCTGGTATTCTCGAGTGCAAATATTTCCCAACCACATCTATTTCTGTCGTCCATTTTGAACCTTTGTAATACCGGCTCAGTCGCTTCTTGTTTCGTTCGGATTGGAACGGGCTCACCGTCGGCTCTGCCTGCTTTGGCGGCAAAACCGTCACTTCTGAATCCAATCCAAAAGTGCCAGCCACAGCTTCAACAGCTTGCGTGAAGTTCCAATTATGCAGACGCATAAGCAGCGTCCAACCATCGCCAGATCCGCAGCCGTTGCATATAAAGGTGCCGCGGCCTTCGCGATTGTCATACCGAAATCTGTCTTTGCCACCACATATGGGGCACGGTGAATGCTTGCCCGTCAAACTGGCAGAGTCAACACCCAACCTGACAAGGATGGCATACCACCGACCGACGGCAGCATCTTTGACTTTCTGGGCATTTAGGTTAGAATAATGAGCGCTGAAACTCTTACCCGAACCCCTTGCCGCTAGCTTGGGGTTTCGTTGCTGTTGCATATTCTATGCCACCGAGGGTGGTTCTCCATTGTTTTGTGAGTACTGTGCAAACCAGGACAAGAGAGTCTTGACGTGATAGCGGATGGTTCCACCTGGGAGTTTTACGTAAGGCGGTCCTGCGAAGTCCTTGTAGCGTTTTGAACGCCAGGCTTGCAGTGTGAAGATAGACAGCCCAACCAGGGCCGCGGCCTGTTTCTCGCTTATGTATTCGGGCGTGCTTGATCCCGGGACGTAGTCGTCGATAGACTTATCAAATCTCCAAGGGGGTGGCGCTTGTTTCTCGGGCGCCTGAGCACTCGGTTGCGGTTGCCCCTTCCGCGCCTGTAGAAATTCCCTGGAAAACTTTTCCACGATTGAGTTTTTCTGCATATAGGATTCATCCACCGTCTTTGTACCGTCTCGCCTCAGGTCAGATGAGACTGTACACTGCCGGTGGTGAATCCCCTAATACGGAATGAGGGTCATTCCGTATCTAGAATTGCTCTCAAATTCAAATCAAACAAAATCGCGGTCAGAGGAGTTAGGGCGGGAAGGTACCAAGGCTTGGCATTTTTCCATTCTGCATTGTGCTGCTGAGTAGCTTCGCAGTGTGGTTCACTATCTAGTTTTGGTGACCACTGACCCCCGGTGAGGTGCTTTACGACCATCGATGTCCTATCCTGTTCTTTGGCCGGCTTGTGTTTTGAACGAACTGGAATAGGTACAATCTCCGCTGTTCGCTCAACGAGTTCTCTGCTACCCACTATGGGGGTCAGTTGAGTGAGTGCCTCGTGTGTGAGAACTGTTTGAATCGTTCGAAATAAGTCTTCCGCTGCCTTTGCGATGCTGATGTGTTGCCCGCTGGACCGTCTCTTGATGTTGGGCTCCACGCCGCGATAGAAGAAGTATCGGCCTGCCGCATTCACCATCCATGGTGCACTGGGTTGAACTCCCAAGCTCTTGCATACGTGCAACAGTAGGAATAGGCACAACTCGCCATCCGGGGTAAATTGATTTCCATCACCCCTCACGGTGCCAACATCGGCGAACGGCTCGTAGGTTGACAGTCCCTCGTTCGCGATTGCGATCTTCTTTGAGTGCCACATTGCCATCAATGTATGTTGCTCGGAAGATCGGCGTGACTTTAACCACGCGACAAATGGAGAGACTGGCTGTTGATCGTGTGGAATTTTGAGATCCCGCTCAATCTGTATCCAGATGGCGGACTCTTCGAAGCTCACCGGAATACGCTGAAGCAACCCAGTGCTTCTAGGTGGAGATGTACACAGACTTGCAGCCTCATTCAGTGTTAGACCCATTGTCACGCTGTACATCCTCCCGTCTTGGATAAGGCCAGTTTATTGGGTTAGCCGCCTAATCAAGGGCGTTGTCTTTACGCAAGTTTTTCTCATCTATTGAACGACACTTGACGGCTGATGGTCTGTCACGACAACGCTTTCGAAATCATTCTAATGGAATTGCTGGCGGTGCCAAGCCATCGTATATTTACCGTCATTACGCAAGTTTTTCTAATCTCAAGCTAGCTGGACCACCTTCGATGATTCCAAGATTTCCGCTGTTTTCAGATTCGCATGGGTGAGGATATGTTCTGAGATCATGCGCATCGGTTCTCTCAGTTTCTCCACTTCAACGACCACATAGCCTTGGGTCACGTCGGCTCCATCAATATGGTTCGTCAATCGCTTCACCACATAGTCCGGAAGCATCCGCGCTGCAATTGTCGTGAACGTTCTTCTGAGCGTGTGCGGTGTAAATTCGATTTCGCTCTCCTCGGTCACCATCGCGAATTGCGCTCTGCAATCCTTCAGGTGTGGTGATACCCTGCCCGGAAACACATACGAGCCTGTACGGGTTGCTTCTCGCTGCTTGAATAATGCGTAGAGGTAATCCGACATCGGCAGGGTGTGAGACTGTCCGTTTTTGGTATCAGTAACGGTGAATGTTCTTTTGCGGGTGGAGACATTTCGCCACTCTAGCTTGGCTGCTTCGTCGCGCCTCAAGCCAGTAAATAGCATCAACAGTATGTAATCACGCACAGCATCGTTCCTTAGTGAGAGAACAGCTTTTGCCCAGGCTTGAAGGTCCTGATCATCGATGATGTCTTGGCGGCGATCAAGTTTATTCCATGCCTTGATTTGAGAGAGGCGCTTTACCGGATTCTGAGTAAGCAATGGTTTACCTTCTCTGTCTTCATACGTGCCCATGGCGTAATAGAACAGCGCTCTGAGAATCCGCATTACATGGTTTGCTTGTCCTTCGTGCTCCTCGCTTACCTTTCTATGTCGTTTTTCCACCATCTCTTTAGTGATTGATGACATTGGCTTATCGAGCCAGTCCGAAAGGCATTTGAACAAATCGCATTGATAAACATACGCAGTGCTTGCTTTGAGCTTTTTGGAGACCACATACTCTGCAAACACCTTTCTGATCGTCAGCTCTGCCACTCGCTTCTGATCGAGACGCTCAGCCGCCTCATTTTGTTCTTTGCGTTGCTCCTCACGCTCAAGCTCGTTTGGATTTACGCGCTGATGAAGCAGAGCCAAGATTTCCTTTGCGCGATCCCGAGCATCCTTGCACGAGATGGTCGGATGCTTGTCGATAGTGACCGTGACATTTTTTCGGGTGCCTCGGACCTTGCTATCGACTAGATATACCTTGGTGCCGGCCGGTGTGACCTTGAGAGCAAACCCGCTTTGTGCCCGCGGGTGTCCAGAGTCTCGGTACATTCCGGGCGCAAGGTCGGATTCGACAAATTCTTGGGTGAGTTTTACTTTCATGGTTACAGTTTTTCTTCCGTGGTCCCAGTCGTGGTTACAGTTGTATAGTCTCGAAAGCCCCACCGGCTGGGCGTAGTTACAATAGTCACAGTAGTTACAGCAAAAAACAGATAGATTTGAATTTCACGATTCGTGCAGTCATCAAACAAACGACCAATAAACGACCATTTACCTGTCGTAGTAATTACAAGTGTATCCAAGAGAATACAAAACATCAAGCCCTGAAATGCCCATGATCAGCCACTTTTGTTAATTAAAGCCCTACGCTCGTACAACTCATTACAACGCCGTACAAGGCTACTCATAAGACTTAGGATCTAGTGTAGCAATACGTGTGGGTTCAAGTCCCACCTCGCCCATCATCTACGTTTCCGCCGAAAGGCGGTTTTCTTTTTGGGGGAGGTTTTCTGGGCTGGACCCCATATAGACCCCAGAATGGATAAACGTCAACGCATACCAGTCAACAGCATGGACAACATCCGGAGATTCGTGGAAACTCAGCTTTTCTGCCAATCGCGACAAATTCAAGAACTGCGCAATTCCATGTTGCCACCGAATGCGGTGGCAGTAACACACCGGACGATGCCAAGCGCTGCTCGTTGCAGTCTTTCCTCGGAGAACCTCATTGGGGCTAAATGCGCGTATTCTGCAGCCGCGTCCCGTACGCTGGAACATAGGCTGATCTTATTAGATAATGTATGGCTTGGATCGTGCCCCCGTCAAGAACACTTCGCCCCGTTGGCAACCCGCCAGTTACCACATCAGGCTTAAATGCAATTGCCGAGGGGTGATATGAACATCACAGGTAACACAGTTTGGGAGTGACTCGATGAAAACCGTCCGTGATGCATGCGTAATTCAAGATAATGCGATATCCATCAAACTTAGCGATCAAATCGAGCAACTCGATGAGCTCATCTCTGCAGAAGGGGATGGCTCGGCCTTCTTCGAAAAGACCCACATCACGCAAGGCATGAAAGATCTGATCGTGGAGGGCATAGCCAGGCTATCCGGAAACTCGTCGCAAGCGATCTTTCACCTGAAGCAGGCGATGGGAGGAGGTAAAACGCACCTCCTGGTTGGATTCGGTCTTCTGGCGCGTCATTGGAAACTGCGAGCAAAGTATTGCGCTGGCATGGCCCACGCCGAGTCCTTCGACAAAGCGGAAATAGCAGCATTCAACGGGAGAAACAATCCAAACAACTTCTTCTGGGGAGAGATTGCCACTCAGCTCGGTAAGGGAGATCAATTCAAAGGCTTTTGGACGAGTGGTCCGCAGGCGCCAGACGAGAAGGATTGGCTCAAACTTTTCGATGGTGATCAGCCAGTGCTTATTCTGCTGGACGAACTCCCACCTTATTTCCACTATCTTGATACACAGAAAGTAGGAAACGGCACTGTAGCCGACATAGCCACTAGAGCCTTCGCGAATCTGCTTACAGCAGCCGGCAAGAAGAAGAATGTTTGCGTTGTTGTTAGCGATCTTGCAGCGGCCTATGACACAGGTTCCAAACTGATAAATCGTGCGCTAGAAGATGCTCGTGCGGAAGTCGGCCGTCAGGAACGGAATATTACGCCGGTAGATCTTGCAGCAAACGAAATCTATGACATTCTGCGCAAACGGCTGTTCAAGTCACTTCCGCAAAAGGCCGAAATTGAAGACATTGCTGACGCCTTTGGACGAAAGTTGGAAGAAGCCGCCAAATCCAAAACCGCACATCGTGGTGCTGAAGCGATCGCCGACGAAGTTTTCGCCACATACCCGTTCCATCCGCGATTGAAAAATGTCATCGCGCTATTCAAAGAGAATGAGCAATTCAAGCAGACGCGAGGACTTATTGAATTGGTATCGCGATTGCTGAAATCAGTATGGGAACGGCAAGCGAACGATGTCTTTCTCATCGGCCCGCAGCACTTCGATCTGTCCATTCCGGACGTGCGCGATAAACTGACAGAGATCTCTGGGATGCGCGATGTTATAGCAAAGGACTTGTGGGATGGTCAGCAATCCTCGCACGCCCAGGTAATTGACTTGCAAACCGGAAAGGAAGCGGCGACTCAGGTTGGCTCGCTCCTTCTCACCGCGAGTTTGTCCACAGCAGTCAATTCAGTAAAGGGACTGACTCGTGAAGAAATGGTCGAATGCCTGGTGTCGCCGCTTAGAGAGCCATCGGAATTTCTTGCAGCTTTCGAAGAATTGGAAAAAATAGCCTGGTACATCCACCATAATTCCGAAGGACGTTACTATTTTGACCGACAAGAAAATCTAACCAAGCTTCTGCAAAGTCTTGCGCAGGATGCCCCTGAAAATATGGTTGACGATCTAATTCGCCACCGGCTACGGGACATGTTCAAGGCGTCGCGAAAGTCTTGTTATGAAGACGTCCTACCTCTTCCCAAATTAGAAGAAGTCGCTGATAGGGTCAGGAAAGGGCGCACGTTGCTCGTCGTTAGCCCCGACTCGAAGATTCCTCCAGATGAGGTACAGAAATTTTTCGATGGGTTAACTCAGAAAAACAATCTGTGCGTGCTCACTGGTGACAAGACTGCGATGGGTAGCGTAGAAAAAGCCGCACGGCAGCTTTTTGCAGCACAAAAAGCGGATGGGCGAATCCCAAAGGGTCACGCGCAACGAGAGGATCTCGAAAGAAAGCAACAGACGTACGAACAAGACTTCAATTCCACTGTCCTGAACTTGTTCGATAAAGTTCTTTTCCCTATCCAACGATCTGGTAAGCCTTCCATGCTTGCTCCGAAAGCGCTCGATATGACTCGCGATGCCACCAAAGCCTTCAATGGTGAAGAACAAATCGAAAAGACGTTAACGTCGAACCCGTTAAAACTGTACATCGATGTTGAGAAGGACTTCGACGCAATTATAGACAAAGCACAGGACCTTCTATGGCCGGAAAACCAAGATGAAGCTCGTTGGTCTGATGTGATTGATCGTTATACCGAACAAGCAGGTATGCCGTGGCTACCGCCCAAGGGACTTGAGACACTCCGATCCATCGCGTGCAATCGAGGATTGTGGGAGGATCTAGGCAACGGTTACGTCACAAAGAAACCGAAGAAAAAACGGACTTCGGCACAAGTGATTCCTGAGACAGGTCCGGATGACGCAGGCTGCGTGCGCTTACGAGTGAATCCGCAAAATGCGGGACCTGCTCCGCGAATTCAATATGCAGAAGATGGTCCCGTGTCGGAATCTTGTCCCCATCTCAAAGACAACCAGTTATCTACCACCGCGTTGCGCGTAAGTTTTCTTGTATGCGACCTATCGGGACAATATGAAACAGGCGATCCTGTCACTTGGAGCAACCGCCTAGTGTTAAGGAATGAACTGGCGGAGCAGGACGGCAAACGAACCGTGGAACTGTCGGTTGTACCGCGAGGAGAAATACGTTACACGCTTGACGGAAGTGAGCCTCGTGAAGGCACACCTTATACCGGCCCCATCGGAATAAATGATGAAGAAGAGGTATTGCTTCGCGCGTTTGCCTCAGCTGACGGACTTGAAACCAAGGAAGACTTTCGATTCCCGGCCAAGGGGAAGAAGGGTGTTCACGTCGATGACGTGAAGCCTGCCAGGCTGGTTTCGCGCTCTGGACGCAAACTTGATTCTCGAAGCAAAACCTTCGAAGGATTGAAACATGCGGCCGATAGAGCAGCTACATTCGAAGGTGTGAATTTGACTGTCGGTCAAGGGAATCAGATGATCGCCGTGAGTGTGGGTGATATTGAAGTAGACGCAATATTCATTGAATCGTTGCTCGTGAAGGTTTTGGAAAGATTCAAGCCGGACACGCCAGTCACAATGACGTTTCGCAAATCGAGTTTTGCCTCAGGACACGATTTAAAGGATTTTGCAACTAAACTCGGAATCGAACTGGTTGCAGGAGACGTCGATCAATGATCGAGAAACAGACGACGGTCGACTTCGGGGCTCCTGATAAATTCGGAGCTCACGTTTTCCGCGTCGAAATCCCTCCAGCACGAAGCGAACCCGTACTGATCATTGAGGACTATGGCTACCGCGGGCAAGAAGTCGGTATCCCACGGGACGAGGAACGTGTCATACTTGAACGAACCATATGGTCGATCATTGCAGATACTTCGCGACGCGAATTTAACGAAAGGCTCAAGACGGCAAAGATTCTTACAGGTCGATGGCACATCGGCACCAATCTCGTGGATCGGCTCTTAGGCAAGGAATTGTGCGTGCTCGCATGGGCTGCGGAAACCGCAACAACGGAACAATTACCAGTAATTTGCAGCAAATGGGCAGCACTCCGCCCTGAGGAACGCTGGTGGTTGTTCTCGATGACTGTAGCGGAGTCCGGTCTACCAGGCGATACAAATCGAGGCTGGCGACGAGCACTCTTCTTCGCGCTATCTGAAGGCGAGACTAATCCGTCGCGGAGAAGAAGACGACGACCAGCCGAAAACGATCTTCTTCAATTGCCACTATTCAAGGAGCGGACATGAGTCTTGTAGTTAAACATACAGCGTTGGTGAAGCCGCTCTCCTTAAAGGACGCGCCAGCTCTTATAGAACGATTTCTACCAGTCCAAAAACTATCCGCTGAAGCGTATAAAGAGCAAATGGCTGGCACAGGTAAAACGCTGACGGCGCTTGGGAGTTATTGGAAGGGACGCAAACCGCTGATTCTAAATAAAGCATGCATACTGGGTTGTCTATTGCCAGCCACAGATAACACCGCGCGCGACCTCGAAATCTTCGAAATGTTGATGGGCATGGATGACGAATCCTTTGTGGCTCGATCGAAACGGCGATCAAAACCCAAAGAAATACTTGGCGCCCTAACGATACCTCGCATCGCTGATTATTTTACTGTGCAGCCGCACAACGTCCTCCCGTTGTCGGCACCAGTGGATTGGTCCAACGACCAGTACGAAAATGTCACCGTGGAATGGCGCTCCGATCTTTCCGATGCTACTCGCAGAAAGCTGGAAGCACAGATGCTTCCCCAGCCTTATCGCAAACGCGTAGAAGAATCGAAGAGGCCCGAAGAAGATCCTCTTGATGTTCACAAGCACATTTGGGAGGAAGTAAATTCGCACCTCGGAACCAATGCTTTTTCGTTTACAGAACTTGGAGAGCAGCTCGGAATCATGCGATATGGACATCGTCCACGTTTCGCAGATACTTTCTGCGGTTCCGGACAAATCCCATTTGAAGCGGCCCGCTTGGGCTGCGACGTCTATGCCTCTGACCTAAATCCAGTTGCCTGCATGCTCACGTGGGGTGCCTTCAATATAGTTGGCGGTTCAGATATTCATCGAAAAAATCTTCAAACTGCTCAAAGTGAAATGATTGAGAGAGTGGAGAACGAGATTTCACGATTGGGAATTGAAACAGACGGTCACGGATGGAGAGGCAAGATCTATTTGTACTGTAATGAAGTTCGATGTCCTGAATCCGGATGGCTTGTGCCGATGCTTCCTAATCGAGTCCTCAACAGAGTCAGATCTATTGTTCTAGAACTGATACCCGACCCGGAAAACAAGCGCTACGAAATTCTAATTCGTACTGGTGTTTCCCCTGCGGATATGGAAAAGGCCCGAGAAGGCACCGTTCAAAGTGACGGGCGGGGTCAAGATCCATATCTGATTCATAACGTGCATGGCACTGAGTATAGAACTAAACTTTCTACCTTACGCGGTGAGTATCGTTCGGCCGATGGTTCCATGGGCAATAAACTGCGGCTATGGGAAAAAAGCGATTTCATGCCACGAACAAGTGACCTTTTTCAAGAGCGGCTATACGCTATTCAGTGGATGCGGCCGAGTGCCGGTGGGCGCGGTGAGGAATATGAGGTCCGAACAATAACTGAAAACGACTTGGAGCGCGAACGCATTGTAGAAAAATTCATCGCCGACAATCTGGCTGATTGGCAGAGCAAAGGCTGGATTCCAGATATGCGAATTGAACCTGGTGATGAAACCGATCGCCTATATAGAGAGCGCGGCTGGACGCATTGGCATCATTTGTTCAATCCTCGACAATTGCTGGTTGCGGGATTATTGAATCAATGTACTCAGGCAGAGTTAAAACTCGGATTTGCTCGGGTGCTTAATTGTAATTCCCGGCTGAGTCGCTTCACGATCGGCGGCAGCGGCGCAGCAATGGTCACCGGTGCATTCGACAATCAAGCACTCAATACGCTCATCAACTACGGATGTCGTGGCATGCGTTATGCACTCGATATTGCTGATGCGGATTACAAAACCTTTCCTCTAGATCCTTCTATCTCAAGCAAGATTTCCTCCCATTCCGCAGAACAGTTGGCAATAACAAATGAACTCTATGTGACGGACCCACCTTATGGTGATGCGGTAAGGTACGACGAAATCCTGGAATTTTTCATAGCTTGGTTGCGCAAGAATACAGCTCCAGAATTCGCCGACTGGGTTTGGGACAGCCGACGCGCGCTTGCCATAAGAGGAGAGGGCGAAGATTTTCGGCGCAACATGGTGTCGGCTTACAAACGAATGACTGAGTGTATGCCGGATAATGGAATTCAGGTCATCATGTTTACGCACCAATCTGGCTCAATCTGGGCAGATATGGCTAATATTGTCTGGGCGTCCGGGTTACGTGTCACCGCAGCCTGGTACGTTGTCACCGAAACAGAAAGCGCGTTGCGTGATGGTAGTCACGTAAAAGGTACCGTAATTCTGGTCTTGCGAAAGCGTCAGGGCATGCATAAAACGACGCGAGATGATCTTGCTTGGGAGATTCAAGAAGAAGTGGAGAATCAAGTTAAGGCACTGACCGGTCTCAGCCAGAGCGCAAAAAGTCTCTATCGCGATGAGAACGTATTCGAGGATGCCGATATCCAGATGGCCGGATACGCCGCTGCTCTACGAGTCCTTACACGTTACGCAATTATTGATGGTCGAGACATGTCAGCGGAGGCGATCCGCCCACGAATCAAAGGGGAGACTACATTTGTTGATGGACTTATCGGTTTTGCTGTTGACACAGCGAACCAGTGTCTCGTGCCACAAGGCATTCCAAAATTCCATTGGGACAAGCTCCGTGCCGCTGAACGATTTTATCTAAAGATGCTCGATATGGAAGCACGTGGTGCCAAGACATTGGATAATTACCAAAACTTCGCGAAGGCGTTCAAGGTTCGAGACTTCAAACCTCTCCTTGCCAGCTATAAGGCAAATAACGCAAGACTACGAAGCGCAACCGAGTTTGGCCGCTCAGAGATGAGTGAAGGTTCGGAACTCCATCAATCAGTACTACGTGCCGTTCTATACGCCGTTATGGAACTGCAAAAGAATATCGATGGCGGAGACGTGCTCTCGCATCTGACGCTCAACGTGGCAGATTACTATATGGATATGACGCAGCGCGAGCTTGTCGTTGAGCTTGCAGACTATATTGCGAAAAGACTTGATGTAATTCGCCCAGATGAAGCAAGCTCTGCACGAGTTCTCTGTGAACTTGTTAAGAATCAGAGGCTCGGATGACGCAGCGCGGGCTAACGGACATCCAACGCTTTTCCTCCCGACGAGAGCGACTTGATCGCGCATTCCTGAGTGCCAAATTGAGTTCTGCGAGATCTTACCGCCGAATTGCCGGATATTTTCGAAGCTCGATCTTCGAATTAGTTGGCGAAGAAATCGCATCAATTCCTAAGGTTCAGATTGTATGCAACAGCGAACTGGATGCGGCTGACATAGTAATTTCGAAGCACGTGCAAGAGGTCGCTCTAAAGGAGAAATGGAACGAAGCACCAGCAGAAGTGGAAGCCCTGTTGCATCGAGAACGTTATCGAAAGCTTTATGAGCTTCTCACTAGCGGCCGTGTCGAGATTCGCGTAGTGCCAAAGGATCGTGTTTTTATCCACGGCAAAGCCGGTGTTATCGAGTGTGCAAATGGCGAGAAAACATGTTTTCTCGGTTCAATAAATGAAACCAAAAGCGCCTTTGCGCAGAACTACGAAATTCTCTGGGAGGATAGATCTGCCGAAGGCATTGCGTGGGTTGAAGAGGAATTCGACGCGCTATGGAAGGATGCTTATCCGCTACCCGAAGCCATCATAGAAGAAGTGAAGCGCGTAGCTGAACGTGTAGAAATCCGTTTCGAACAGACCAATGCCAAAGATTTACCAGCCGCAGCGCTGGCAGAGAGCCCAATTTATAGAGGTGGCGAACAACTGGAGCCATGGCAACGGTCCTTCGTAACAATGTTTCTGGAGCATCGTGAAACTTATGGGAAAGTCCGACTGCTGCTTGCCGATGAAGTTGGTGTCGGAAAGACCCTTTCTTTAGCCGCAAGCGCTATGATGTCCGCTCTGCTAGAGGATGGTCCCGTTCTCATTCTGTGCCCATCAACATTGCAATTCCAATGGCAGGTAGAACTTTTTGATAGGCTCGGCATTCCTAGTGCCGTGTGGTCCTCGGGGAAGAAAGAGTGGATCGATCCCAAGGGACACGCTATAAAGACGCGCGGTGCGGTTGACGTAAAGCATTGTCCATTCTCTATTGCCATCGTATCAACCGGCCTAATTGTCCACGGTTCTGAAGAAGCTCAGAACCTTCTCGAAAGAAAATACGGTACGGTTGTGTTGGACGAGGCACACAAAGCTAGACGTGGTGGAGGGCTCGGCGACAAGAAAGATAAGCCCAACAACTTGTTAGAGTTCATGCTGTTGCTCGGACATCAAACAAAAAATTTGCTTCTCGGAACTGCAACTCCAATCCAAACAGAAGTACGGGAACTGTGGGATCTGTTGCATATTCTCAATGGTGGTGCTGAGTTCGTGCTAGGTCGACGCCATACAGGACTTTGGCAAGACTGGCAAAGGGCACTCCCTGTCGTGAAGGGTGACGAATCGCCGTCGGATGAGAAGGATGCTTGGGAATGGCTGCGCGATCCAATTCCACCGGGTAATGAAGATGCTCTCTTCGCACAGTTGAGGCTTCAGCTCGGCTTGTCTGATCAAACATTTTTTACGGATAGAGGATTCGGTTCGCTGGGACTGTTGGAGCAACAGGCTGTAAGTTTCGCTATGGCTCCCGGATTTTTACGGGAGCACAATCCAGTTCTTCGACACACAGTACTTCGCCGACGCAGCACCTTAGAAGAAATGGGACTTTTGGAGAAAGTTGCAGTGGACATTCACCCCAATCCGAATGCACCCGCTACCGCGTACCGAGGAGTAAGTTTTGCTGGGCAGGGATTGTTGACGAACCACCCATTCGATCTTGCCTATAAAGCAGCAGAGGATTTCACTGATGCGCTGAAGAAACAAGGCAAGAAAGGGGCCGGTTTCATGAAGACGCTGCTATTGCAAAGAATCTGCTCAAGCTTCGCGTCAGGCCGCTCTACCGCGGAGAAACTCCTTCGTAAAGACATTCTTGAGGGTGAAGACGAATCAAAGCTCCTCGGCGAAATTTTGAAAGACCTCGGTGCGGCGGAAAGCGAGCATTTAAAAACCATTGTCGAAGAACTTTCCAGACCAGAGGCTAGAGATCCGAAGACCGCTGCAGTGCGCTACTTTCTTACGGAACACCGCACCGAGGGCAGGACATGGTTAGAACACGGATGCATAATCTTCAGTCAGTACTATGATACTGCGTTTTCACTTGGTTCGGAGTTGGCCAAAGTACTGGATGGTGTGCCAGTGGCCGTCTATGCCGGAACGGGCAAGAGCGTCATATTCCGAGACGGGGACTTCGCGTCAGTGGAACGAGAAGACATCAAGGCGGCGGTTAAGAAGCGCGAGCTTAGATTGCTTGTAGCGACCGACGCGGCTTGCGAAGGATTGAACCTTCAAACTCTCGGCACACTGATCAACGTCGATCTCCCATGGAATCCGTCCAGATTGGAACAGCGTCTTGGACGGATCAAGCGTTTTGGTCAAGCTCGCCGAACGGTGGACATGCTGAACCTGGTATACCATGATACCCAGGATGAGAAAGTGTATCGCGTTCTATCGAAACGCATGAAGGACCGCTACGACATTCTGGGCGGCATGCCAGACACAATCGACGATGATTGGATCGACACCGAGGAAAAACTCGACGAAATGATGGATAAGTACATTCACCTCCGGCAACAAGCACGCGATGTGTTCGAGATCCGTTATCAGGAAACGATAGATCCTGATAAGAACCGCTGGGAACTTTGCTCTAGAGTGCTATCACGACGAGACGTAGTGGATCGGCTTTCCGCACCTTGGTAAAGTCGGCTCAATTGCATTCCGAAAATCGCACCATATTCAGTACCAATCTGCGCCACCACGACCAATCAAAATAATGACATTTTGCGCACCGGCATCTACTTTCGGTGCGCCGCAGAATCGCTAGTCTTCTCGGAGATCAATTCCCAGTCTTGCCGCGACATTTTGGCTATTCCATTACGAAAGAACACCGGCCAATACGCGATGTTTGTGACAAAGCTCAAACGATCGAATATTGACTTGATATCGATCTCCAGATCATTCGGTAACTTTTCTGTGCTGAAGTCAAAACGATCCGGGAAGTAGCCTTCTTTCAAAAATATCTTGGAATCGCCTACGTAATAGTCACTTGTTGCGGAACCAAGTCCGATGATCTTCCAGTCACCCTTCCCTGCGCAACACACCACAGGATCGCCTTTCGAAACCTGCCCGAGAATGTACTTTCTCTCCAGTCCGAAGGTTCCCTGCCGCATACAATGCTCCAAGTCTTCTCTTGGCAAGCAAAGTAGCCAATAATTCATTCCCACTTCCTCACACACGAACAATCAGAACCCCCTAAGTGTATCAGGAAGCTTAAGTGATGCCTTACAACCAATATCAATTGAAGTCTGAACCCATCGCAGATTGTCAGGGTTTTCCCTATGGTGCGTTTTTCGTAACCATCGATATGATGAATATAATGCTCGATGCACTTCCTCCGAGGCCAGCTAAACACGGCTAGCCTCGTTTTTGTTCAGGGTCACTTTTTCACAGATTGATGACCATTCCCAACCACTTTCCCTAATTCATCGTGTTTGATTTTCGGCTATCAAGATAGACCGGCATAGCACCGCATGTGGTGCATCGGACACGCTCTTCTAATAATGTGCGCGGTGAATCACCGCCCATACATACACACCTGGAGGTCGCCATGACAGATGCAAACAACCTTCAGCTCTATAGCGTTCGTGATGCAGCACAGCTACTCTATATGTCTGAACACACAATTCGCAGGTTGATCAAACAACGCAAACTGCCAGTGGTTCGTATCGAACAGCGCATCATGCTCACTCGGAGCGGGATTGCGCATCTCATCAAAAAGAACAGTTACTCAATACAACGAAACTGCTCTTTGGACACAGATATCTGTTTCCGCTAACAACGCCAACATTCTTCCTGAAGGAGAGAGCAGAACTTAGTCGCTCTCTCCTTCTTGTCTTAAGGAGAACAAACAATGGAAAAACTAAATCTAAAAGACGCGGTCGCCTTCGGCAATTCAGCGTTCACCAAAGTCGACCGAGCAGAAGCACTTTACGAAGAACTTGTTGAGCGACTGCATTACCGCAAACCTGCGCTTCACCGACGAATTCACGCGCATCGAAGGTGACGCGCGCGGCAACATCCGCACGCACAAAGAACGCCTCCAGCGCTTTCTGGCGCTAGATATCCAAATCCGCAAAACCGAACGCGGTACAACCTTGATCCAATATGATTTCAGTCCCACAGTTGAAGGCGTCAACTATGCTGCCTGCGACTCGATCGTTTCGGCCTTTGTCAACAAAATGGACCACGCGCTTCGATAACCAGTCCCTCTGGACTCCGCCGGACGTACCATAATAAAAAACTTGACCAACCAAGCCGAATCTGGTACCATACATTTGTCCGGCTGCGCGGATTATGCGGCGCAGCTAACAATTCGTGCGAATACCATCATCTGCGGTCTTGACGGAAGGAGGGTCTGACATCGTGCGTTGTATCTATTGTCTGCGATCAGATCGACCTTTCAATGGACGAGAACACGTCATACCTCAATCGTTGGGAACTTTCACGCCCACTAGTTTGATTTTGCTGGAGGTGTGCGACACGTGCAACAACGGTTTCAGCAAACTGGAAACCTTCTTCAAAGAAGATTCTGTCGAGGGCTTCATCGCTGCCCAGTATCAATTCCGGAACGATTCTTCCATCCGATTTCGCAAGGACCGCATGAAGTTCAAGAATCGCATCACCGGCGAACAGCGGATCTTTGATCAGATGTTTCCCACGCTGGATCCAGAAACTGGCAAGGCCATACCTGCCCCTCAAATTGTCATTGAGGGCAAGAATGGCCATTGCCAGATGATTTTTCTGAAAGGCGTCCGGGATGCAAAAGGCTTTGCCGACCGAATCAAATGGACTGGAGCAGAGCGCTCTTCCATTAGTATCTTCGCGCATGGAGAGGATGGGGTTGGTGAGCTAATTTCCGAACTCCGCAAACGCGGCATCAATTATCAACAATCGAATCAGGAGCTGTTGGAACTAAACTCAGATGGCGTGTTCGACTGTGAGTTCGAGGGACGACTTGATCAAAACATTATGCGGATCATTGCCAAAATCGCATTCAACTATTTCGCATTTTGCACTATCAAATCTGGACTCGGCGAAATTCTGTACCATGAAGACTATGAGTCCATCCGTGACTTCATTCGTTCCCGGTCAGAATCAAACCCGGTGACAGTCACGAATCATGGCGTCGCCATGAAGGGACACGAAGACCGTCCGCATATTCCGTTTC
The DNA here is from genome assembly GCA_964541355.1 of uncultured Candidatus Obscuribacterales bacterium. Lineage (GTDB taxonomy): Bacteria > Cyanobacteriota > Vampirovibrionia > Obscuribacterales > Obscuribacteraceae > JADYXR01. Next base: position 14,387 of record CAZISK010000001.1, on the reverse strand, counting down.
ACATTGTCCGAGTCTTTGAAAGTAACAACCGCATTCTGGCTGAGATGTCCCTTGTTGGACACCTTCGGTACATAGTAAATCTGTCAGTGTATCCATTCCGAACAGGCAATCGCCGTTCCTTTGGATTTGGGCATCAGTTTGATTTGGTCAAGAAGGTCTTTTACAGAGAAGATCGCGCACGGTACTGTTTAGGCAGCACCTCTGAGTTCAACATTTTTTCCAATATGGCTGGCGTCATTGGCTGAGTGGTGAAAAAAGAATTCTCATGAAGAATCGCCAGAAAACGAAGAAGCAACATTTTCTTCCGCAAAAAAGTCTATCCCGATTCGCGAGCAAGCCGGGAAAGATCTTTGTGTTCGACAAGCAGACGGACAGAAGTTTCGAGAATGCAATTAACAAGACGGCATGCCAGGAATATTTCTACGACATGAAAACCGTCGATCACGATCCACAAATTCCTGAGCGATTTCAGATTAGCGAGCGCGCTTTCACGGAAGTGGAGGCCCAAGGACAACCCGTGATCGAAGCGATACTTAGCGCAGCCGAAGTCTTCCGTCTTCGCAAGACTCCGAAAAGATTGTCCGACAAGCGGCTGATCTATAAACAGGATCGTATACGCCTTGCGTTCTTTCTGGCCGTTCAGTATCTTCGAACTCCAGACCAGCGGGAGAGTCTAATCAATCTTGCACGAGTCAGCCTCCGAGTCCTGGCCAATCTGCAAATGGAACGAGCTGGGATTGAGCTGCAGAACGAAGACGATTTTGATGTTCAACTAAGCCGAGAATGCCAAGCCGGACAACACGTGCTAATGACCTTGACCGCTGGCTTTGAAGCAGCTCCGGAGATAGCCAAACACATTTGGCTTTTTAGCACATCCGCCAACCGCGAACTCGTAACGTGCGACACACCAGTCATACTCCTGCCGCATGAATCAAGCAGTTTGATCAGCGGTGAAGGACTGCTGTCACCTGGTATCCAAATCATTTGCAACTTGTCGCCAACAGTCACGCTCTCTCTCTTTGAGCGCAAGTATTTCAGCTCGCTGCAGAAGGTGGATGGCTACTGTACACACCTCTCGCTTGACGGTGCTGATTATCTGAATAGGCTGCAGCTCAAGCACAGCCGACGCTATCTATACAGTCGAGGCAACGACTTTGACTGGGCCCGGAATTTATTGGCTACGAATCCCGCATGGCGCAACCCAGTTAAGCGCGTGGTTGACGCAATCGGGCCCCTGACTGAAGGGATCAGTGATCTGTTTGACAACACAAAAAAACCACAGTACGTGCTGTTCTTGGGAAGAGAAGAGCATTCCGACCAAATCGATTGGGAAAAATCCGGGTGAGCAGGTTTCACTGGCTGCCGAAACAAATTTTCCGACCCTAATTGCTGAGAATTAATTTTCGAGCATTCTATATACCGCACGCCCAGCGCGAGTAGCATTCTTATATGCGCCGCCACACCCAAACATATTGCATCCTTCGCTAAACGCTGCTACCATACGGATGTATGGATTCAGAATCCTGAATAATAGCAAAGGGTGAGAGATGGATAAGAGGTTCAGCGCATGGAGTCGCCTTCCGGAGACAGAATTTTTACGATTGGACATTCCAACCATCCCATCGATGATTTTTTGTCATTGCTTGAAAAGCACGAAATCGATGTGCTCGTTGATACTCGTTCATCTCCGTTTTCGAAATTTGCACCACAATTCAACCAGCAAAACTTGAAACTATCTGTCAAGGAAGCTGGAAGAAAGTATCTATTTCTTGGACTTGAACTGGGCGGAAAACCCAAGGACCCGATCTTCTATGACGATGAGGGTTATGTTTTATACTGGAAAATCGCTGAGTCTGAATTGTTTCGGCACGCCATCCAAAGAGTCCGAACAGGAATAGCATCATATACGGTGGCACTGTTGTGTAGCGAAGAAGATCCGCTCCATTGTCATCGCCGTCTATTGATTGGGCGTGTTTTGAGGGGGCTTGGTGTTGACTTGTTCCACATTAGAGGAAGTGGCTTAGTTCAAACCGAATCCGAACTTGAAGCAGCAACGAAAACGGCACAGCTAGCTATCTTTGGTGGAAAGAACGAGGAGCAGCCATGGAGATCTATACAATCGGTTTCACAAAGAAAACCGCTGCTCAGTTCTTCGAGTCTTTAAAACGGAATGGCATCAAGAGGTTGCTCGATGTCCGCTTGAACAACGTATCTCAATTGGCGGCGTTCGCGAAAAAAGATGATCTCGCGTATTTCTTGAAAGTGATTTGCAATGCCGAGTACATCCATGAGCCATCGCTGGCCCCAGACCAACGGATGCTGGATGAGTACAAGAAGGAAAAAGGCAGCTGGAATACTTACGAAGAAAAATTCATCGAACTTCTGCGCCAAAGACAAGTCGAAATGAAATTGGATCGTCACCTTTTCGATGTCCCTTGTGTTCTGCTGTGCAGTGAAGCAACGGCTGATCATTGCCATAGAAGACTTGTTTTGGAGTACTTGAAGGAACGATGGGGCGACATTACCATCAAACACCTTTAGCCTAATTGCCACACCGGTTTTCCTGACAGGTGCACCGCGTTTACCTGCAACCAATGACCTTCCGGGTAATACTCGGTTGCGTTCATCTTGTAACCAACCCCAACGCCAAGAACTACCTCCTCTGATTTGAGTTGTTTGTTGATTGCAGCAACGACTGACCCATCAGGAGTTGTATGGTTATCCTCATAAAATCGGATATCGGTTAGCGACAGGTCGAATTGCCTTGCTTGTCCACCAAAGTTGGCGTTTACCCGAATCCTCAATTTGTCGAAGTAGTTGACGTAGATCTCCGGTTTGCCAATTGGAATCAAGCATCCCAGCGATGCTTTGCCAGTGCCGGCTGGCAAATATGCTTTGTCCTCATTTCGACTGAGCACCAGCTTATTACCAAAGATCTCAGTCCAATCATCATCGCTCAAAGCCGTTAGCAGTTTCCAGAATCCATCTGACTTTGCCACTCTTACTTTTGAAGCCTGCTTTTCGACAAATTCATGGTCTTCTACCTTTGGCTTGGTTGGACATGCTGTCGTTTTTCCGAGGTCCACAATATTTCCAATGTCAAAAGGTCCTTTATTGCGTTCAAGCAAATTGCTGCTCAATCCGTCCGGCAAGATCGGCCTCACGTGCTTTTCTGTCGATGGATCGACGCCGGCTACGCAAATGCGGCCGACCCCCATCCTTGTCAAGTGGTTAATGACTATCTGCATTTTTCCCTCTCGTATCAAGCCCTAGTATATTCAAGGTCGACACCCGGCCGGCGCAAAGGACTACCGGCCGGGGCGAGATTCCTTGACCCTTAGCCAAGCGGCGCATCTCCGAACCTGTCTATGTCAAGCCGCATCGGTCCAATCTGCTCGTCGGTTGCGCCACGTGCGCGAAGTTCCGCTCTGCCGGACTGGCGCAGCCAGGACACGATGGCCATCATGTCCTCGCCTCCCAACTTCATCAGAGCCGCCAGCGCCTCCTTTAGTTCAGTTGATGGTTCCATTCGTCTTTATCCATCCTTGACCGCCAGTTTACCTCTGAGATAGGAGGCGGTCGCCCCATCTGCTTATATTCTACATCACATTTGTGATTTTACAACGCACCGGGTAAATCCCAGCGCATTGCCTATGTAGAGGATTGCGATACCGAGCCCAGCAACGGTCCGCACCGCATATGGCATAGATCGATGAGTCGAAACTGTGATATTCTAGATTAAACGGGAGGGGCCTATGAAAAAGAAATCCGAGGATGCCGAAAGGTATCGGAAGGAAGTGGGCAAACGGCTGAAGCAGATCAGGACGGCATTGGAACTCAACCAGCGCGATCTGGCAGAGCAAGCGGACTTGTCGCAGTCGGCTATAGCTCAGTTTGAAAATGGCGATCGACTACCTTCAACAACAGCACTCCAGAGCATCTGCAGAGTGCTGGGTGTGTCGATGGAGAAAGTCTTGTCCGGCAGCGGCTCAGAATCAGAAGATCCTGGCAAAGAAGTGATCCTCGAGCGAATGATGCAGAAAGCACGCGGACTATCGAGGGAAAACATCCTTACCTTGAACCGCTTTGTAGAGCAACTGCCACCCGAAAAGAAGGATGAGAAATAATGCCGCTCAATCCGTACTTCCTCAACTTATCGGAGAATCCGCGCAAAGGCGCATTGCAAATCTTGGCAGACGCAGGCATGGATCAAGTTCCCGTAGATCTTGCGAAACTGGCAAAGAAACACGATTGGCAGCTCATCTTCGAGGACTTTTGCGATCTAGTGGACAAACGTCGCGACGGCCGTTTTGAAATCGACGAGGACAAACAGGTCTCGATTTACGTGAACACAGACGGCGTTGAAGCGAAGGGAGATTTTTCCAAAGACCGCGTTATGTACCTCCGCCAGCGGTTCACCATCGCGCACGAGACGGGACATGCGCATTTTGAGACTCACAAAAACAAGTCTCTCCAAGATGCTCTTAACCCTCAGCACAATGTTCACGGCAGACAATACGGCTATGAGCGCGAATCTCAAGCAAACGAATTCGCTTCCGAACTTCTAATGCCGCAGTGGCATCTAGAGCAACAACTGAAATCTTTCAACTACGATCAATTTTTCACAGGCATCGAAGAGCTTACCGCCCTATATGAGATATCCACGCTGGCCTGCGCGATGCGCGTAGCCAAAGAAGCGCCTATCCCAGCAATGTGCCTTTACTTCAATAGCGAAGGTCGATTGCGGCAGACACCGGCGAGATCTCGTTTCCACAAAGATACCGGCTTTTTTATCGCGGCAGGCGAGCGAATACCGCAACGCACTCTTGCCGATGATCTTGCCAACAAACCCAATTGCGAATCCTGGAAGCGCAAGCAGCGAGACTGCAAAACGTGGTTTCCAGATTCCAATTGTGCTGGCGACTATGAACTAGAGGAGCAAGCAATCCGCTTGGGCAGATTTGGATATCTCGTCTGGCTCAGTTTCGAAGAGAAGGAAATCGAATACTAAGCTCGGTGCGTTAAGAGCAGCGGCCAAAGACGTGATTAGAATTCGACATTCATCTTTTGAGTCGAAGTAGGAGCCGAACCTTGTCCGCTCTCAATGATTTCACACAGGGTGTAAGTAATCCGCTGCATGGCAGAACGCAATCGCTGTGCCTCAGATATAACGTAGCCTGCAGTAACGTCGTCATCCATTTTGTGATTCAAAAGCGACTTCACCGTTTTCCAAGAAAGATCCAGGCTCTCAGCCACGGTCGCAAATGTGCGTCTCAGATCGTGCGGAATGAATGTGATACTAGTTGCTTCGCGAATTTCCTCCACCAAGGTCGTAGGTTCCGCCATGCGCCCTTTAAGCTTGCCAGGAAAGACGTAGTCGCAAATGCGCGAACCGCTTCTTCGCTTCAACATGTCCAAAAGGAAATCAGAAAGAGGCAACATGTGCGGTCGACGATTTTTAGTGTCACGAATCAGAATGGTGGCACCATCCAGATTAACATCCGGCCATTTCAACGACATCGCCTCGCCTTTGCGCAACCCAGTGAAGAGCAGGAAATGAAGAAGTCTTGATGAGTCGAGTCCTCAAGCGACATCACGCCCTCGTACCAAGGTTTTAGTTGGTGCACAGTTAGAACCGTTTGCCGGCGCGGCAACTTCTGCCATGCTCGCAATTTCGAGAGATAAGTGACAGGGTTTTCCGTCACGACTGGCTTTTTATCGACCTCATAGTGATGTTCAGCATAAGCAAACAGCGCCCGCAAAACGCGCATAGTATTGTTCGCTGCGCCGACTCCGTTTTCCTCAATGATCTTTTGATATCGATTGAGAACGAGGTCTCTATCAATGTCCGTCAAACTCACGGTCATCCAATCAGAAAGGTACGCCTCGACGACGCACCTGTAGTTGTACTTGGTGCCAGGCTTCAAATCGCGCGTGTCCAGGTAATCAGCCAGGGCTCTGCCGACAGTAATACGTGTGGGTTCAAGTCCCACCTCGCCCATCAAGCGTTTCCGACGGCAGACGATTTTCCCTTCTAATCGAAACTGAAGCTGGGACGCCTTTGGGACGCCTAGCATCTGGAACTCTTGAGCAACGGCATTGCGCCACCGCTCGTGGTAGCATTCGCTCTCGGGAAAACCGCACGTGCTCTTTTAGAAGCTGGATTGAATGAGTGGCGCAACTGTTTAGCTCAGCATGGAGTTCAAAACTCTCACTGTGAGAATTCCACCGAAAAGCAGTGGAGGGCGGAACCATGTTTGTAAACCCGTCGAATTAATTGCCGAAAATCCAAACCGGTCGGATCTTCTGAGGATCTGGGCTCTTGAAAGCCGCAAGTAAATGCTATAAGTTTAAATGAGCGTATGTGGCTGGAAAATAAGGCTCTGATGGCAACGAAACCACTAGTAAAGAAAACGATAGAAGAACTGCAGATTGATTGCGAGGTTGCAGCTGAAGTTTTTGCTGAGTATTTGGCATTTTGTGCAAGAGAGTTAGCCGAAGAGAGAGACTGCGAATGTCCGAATTTGGAAAAGATTGAAACCCTGGAGAAACAGGTTCGGGAACTGAATCGCGAGAAGATGTCCATTGGTGTAGACAATGTTGAGATAGTTAATAAAGCGATGTATTGGTATGCACCACTTCTCAAGAAGAGAGCCGCAGTGTAAATGGATAGCACTCTGCGATTTCGCCGTAATGTCATCGCCGTAGTCGCTCAGATACTGTCTAAGTAGTTGAACAGCCTGTTCTCGAATCCTTTGACGCATCAACGTCACTGCCTTGTCCATGTGAACGGCTGGATCGTGCCATCATCCAATCGTGCAGTTCCACTAAGGGACCTGCCATCTGAACTCAAGCCAGCTTGCCTGATTTGACTTTGCCAGCCCGCAGGTGCGCGCGTGTGAACCAGCCGTACTTTAAGCTTGCCATCGACGAAAGTGCCCGTGCAAATCCACTCTATAGCACCGGCTTGAGGATGCTTGTATTTGCAAGTAATGCTTACCTTATCTCCGGCTTGGGAAATGCTGACGTTGTTCTTTCCCTCAAGCCAGGAGCCGGCGATTGAACGGGCATTCGTTGTGTTGGATTGCACTCCTGTGATTTTTGACCCGGGGCTCCCAGGAGTATTTTTGAGATCGCGCGCGGAGCCCGTCAGTGCTCCGGGTGCTGCAGTTGTCGAACTGGTTGATGCTCCCTCTCCAGCCCCGGTCGCCACTGTAACAGATACCCCGGCTTCACTGTTGTTGCGGTAGAGGTTTGGGTAGGCCCACCAGGTTCCTCCGTCAAGCACTGTGCCTACCGCATCAGACTCGCGGTTAAAACGAAGAATTTTACCTTTATCGTTTTGCAGCCAGAACCCTGCGCCGGAGTCAGTAGCTCGTACAACTGTGCCGCCATTGAAGATAGCAACACCCGCGCAAGTAAGTTTGCCATCGGATCCCTTGCCCCGACTTTGGGTGCCGGAAATGGTTTGATCTGCCAGAGCGGGGCTTGCCAACGTGAGAAGCCAAGAGACTAGTAGTAACTGTATGAGGCTTCTCTTCATCACATTCCCTCCGAATTGATTGAGCTGCTAGATTCAGTCTAGTCAAAAAGGGCGAGTGGTTAATCATTCTGTGGGATGAGAGCACAGAACTTTTGAGTAAGGTGGTCGGAAAAAACGCCAATTTATCGCCTTCAGGAAAATTGAGCGATTGGACTGGCCACTGCACCGCTGATAGTGGTACAAGAAGCTGTTCAAAGAGGGATAAAGTTTGTCCCCGGAAAGGCAGGAGCGAAGAGCCAGTTACGCCTGTTGAGTACCATCGACTTGATGCTTCGCTCACTTACTATTGACGAGCAAGTGCGCACCAAATGCGGTGGCAGATGGTGTTACAAGTGCTCCAAAAGCACAGGCAATCCAACAAGCACTGCCGGTCATGCAACTTGAATGGCACAACTTTCGTCAATTGAAACGAATGTTTCGATGGGAAGATTGGCCTACCTAAGCGTTCCGTCTTGATTCAAGGCGTTTCAAACTAGCGTTAGACATTTCCACTCTTGCGGTGAGCCTTTGCGCTCTGTCACGTGATTGACGTCGCATCGATTTGAGTCGATGACTTCGCTGCTCTCCTACTTGAGTTTTCCAGCCTTGATGGCCATGGCTGTCTCTAAATATGGGTTCGGTTCGGAAAACCGGCGTCCAATCTTGGATACCATTTCAAGGCTATCAGCATCAATTTCAACGGCGGTATAGTCGGTGTTACCCTTCATTCCAGGACCAATCTTGAATTCGACTATGACGGTGTTTGGTTCCTTTCCCATTTCAAGAACACAGCCATTCTTGCCTTTTCGCAATTGAATTTCAACGCCATAGATATCGTCGCAGTAAAGGTTTGTTTTCAGCTTGACCGAATCGAACATACCGAAATCGTCTGCCCGCATTGCATCCCCCTAAGCGTGTACCTTTCGGTGATTATAGAATCCTCTGTGCCTCTGCCTCTGAATGAAACTTCATACGTTCCATGACGCGCACAATTGGAAAAGCTTTGGCTTCCCTCTGCAATTCATCGATCGCGAGGGGATCGATCGTGATGCTTACCTGAATTCCTACGTCAGGATTGGCAGCGGCAAATTCTCGCATGTGATCCGGTAAGCGTGTAGATTGCATGATTCAGCCTCCGAACAAGGTAGCAATGTGCGGGCGTCATTGGTCGCACATTGAAAATGTAGCGCTGCAACCCGTGGCTGACTATGCCATTGGTCGCATATGGACTGGCTATCTTTCTGAATAAAACGAAGTCGGCAGGATGTTTGAGCGCGGACCTGGCTAGATTATTTCTATCTAGGTAGCGATAGTTCGTTGCCAAGCTGCACGACAATGATCTTTTGCATATCCATTGCCCTTACAAATTTGCGAAAAGGACAACTCTTTGAAACGCAAGTCAATGCGAAACTTTGGATTTGTGGTGGCGGTCGCTCTTGTGGTGTCACCACAAAGTGCGAATGCAGATGACAACATTGAGCAAACACTAAACACAGCATTTCGGATGATGGGGGAAGGGAGCAACGAGAAGGCTCTCGAAATCGCTCGTGCCGTGCCGGAGAATCGATGTACCACTAATGAAAAACTGCTTCGTTTGGAGGTCATGGCTGAAACACAAAGTCAGTTGAAAAAGTATTCTGAAGCATTGGTTTGTTTTGACCAAAATATCGCGATCCGGGAAAGTTTACTGGCCACGCTTACGGTCAAAGATAAGCCTGCTATTGATGATCAGAAGCGCCTTTTATCGATGGCGTACACCCACAAGGCAAAGGCTCTTTATATGATTCGACGGCTTAAAGAGTCGTTGACATGGCTGGATAAAGCCCTGGTGTTACGCCCTAACAATGGCAGCGCGCAGAGCGATCGAGCTAAAGTTCTGATGAATTTGGGACGTTCGAAGGAAGCGGTCGTGGCCTTCTCTAAAATTCTGGAGAGTCTCAGAGCCGAATTGAAATCATCCGATACCGCTGCCCGGATTTATGGAGCAAGAGCGGCAGTGATTCAATGTTTGTACGATCGTGCGTTGGCTTATCAAGACTTAGGCATGAAGGAACTGTCCAAGCGAGATCGCGATGAAGCGGATCGACTTACTCGGGAACTTTAAGGCGACAATTATAAGTTTGCGGTATCGACGATAAAGAGCCTCGCAAACCAGATCGACTTAATGTTAACCACCGTGGACTGCGGATATTTCGCAGTCATCTCTGCTATTTTCGGAGAGTAGATCGAGCATCCTTATGAGAAAGGCTGGCAAAAGTTACATTTACTCGCCTTCGGACCTCATAGTTTTTATGGAGTCTAGATTCGACTCGTGGATGGACAGGCACTATTGCGACTATCCAGAGGAGCTTCAACCTGACGAAGCTGACGAAGCAGCGATCCTTTTGAGAAAGCATGGTTCGCTTCACGAGTCAGCGTTTTTGAACGAGCTGAAGGTCAATGGTTGTGACATTTTGGAAGTACCAGATGCTAATCCTGAGGCCGCTGAGTTAACTAGACGCGCGATGCAAGAAGGGCGCGCAGTCATCTTTCAGGGTGTTCTTTCTGAAGGTCAGTTTGCCGGGAAAGCCGATTTTTTGATCAAGGTACCAACTGCATCTGCATTGGGCGAGTGGTCCTACGAGGTCTGGGACACCAAACTTGCGCGTAAGGCCAAACCGTACTTCATCATTCAACTTTGTTGTTACGCCGAAATGCTAGAAAATCTCCAAGGCATTCGTCCCGAGAAACTGACAGTTGTTTTGGGTGACGGCACTCACAAATCGTTCCGCACAGACGATTATTTCCATTTCTATTCGGCCCTGAAAAATCAGTTCCTCACATTTCAAGCTAACTTCGACAAAGACAGTCCGCCAGATCCTTCGGGTGTTGGGCAGTACAGCAGGTGGATCTCTGAAGCTGAAAGACGCATTGAAGAAGCTGATCACCTCGCGCGTGTGGCGGGTATTCGTAAGGTGCAGATACGCAAGCTGAAGTTGGCTGGAATTTACACAGTGAATGGTCTCGCGAATAGCTCGATTGATAGTGTTCCCAAAATGGAGGTCTCGACATTTAACGCTTTGAGAGAACAGGCGAAGTTGCAGATTCAATCTCGCTTGGATGGTAAGACTGCATACAAGTTGATTCCGACAAGTGCTGAGGATCCATTTAGAGGATTAGCCATACTGCCACCACACTCTGATCTTGACGTTTTCTTCGATATGGAAGGGTATCCGCTGTTGCTCGGCGGATTAGAGTATCTCTTTGGAGCGGTTTGCGTTGATGGTGGCACACCCGAATTCAAAGATTGGTGGGCGCATAATCGCGACGAGGAGAAAGTGGCATTCGAACAGTTCGTCGATTGGATCTATGAGCGCTGGAAAAGAGACGACAACATGCACGTATTCCATTACGCTGCGTATGAAGTCTCGGCATTGCGGCGCCTCATGGGAAGATTTGCTACTCGAGAAAAAGAAGTTGACGACTTGCTGCGCAACGAGGTCTTTGTGGATCTCTATCAGATTGTTCGACAAGCGCTTCGCGTCGGTGAGCCATCATATTCCATCAAGTACATCGAACATCTCTATCGCGGCAAACGCGAAGGTGGTGTGGCGACTGCGACAGACTCGGTCGTTTTCTATGAGCGTTGGCTTGAGCAACAAGATGGTTTGTCGTGGAATGATTCAGAGACTTTAAGAGCGATTCGCGATTACAACATCGACGACTGCATGTCTACGCAGCAGCTAACGATGTGGTTGAGAGAGTTGCAGCGTGCCAATGGAATTCGGTTCGTTTCAAAACGAAGAGAACCGCGCGAAGAAACTGAGGGAACCAAAGCACGAAAAGCGCGAACGGTTTTCGCTGAGCAACTGCTCTCGGAGATTCCTGGCGATCGAAGCGCCGACCCCGAGAAGTGGCGCATACAAGAATTACTGGCATATCTGTTGGGATTCCATGATCGAGAGGCGAAGCCGGCGCAATGGAGAAAGTTTGATCGGCATGATATGACAGAGCAAGAATTGATCGAGGATTTAGATTGTCTGGGCGGCCTTACTAAAACACCGTTTCCGGAAATCCCTATCAAAAGGTCTTTCGGTTATGAATACAAGTTTGATCCCGAGCAAGATACGAAGTTACAGATAGGAGATAAATGTCTGTATGCGCACGATTTGAATGCAAGAACTGCAATAGCAGCTCTTGATCGAAAAAGAGGGCGAGTTGTGATCAAGTTGGGGAACAAAAGCGATGTTGCCCCTGAGAGAATGAGTCTGATTCCGAATGAGATTGTCGACGCTCGTGTGATTGCAGAGGCGATTTTTGAAGTGGCAAAGCAATGGCGAGCTGTCGGAAAATTATCTTCTGCAATTGCCGACTTTTTGTATCGTTCTTATCCAAGGATTAAGAACCGAAAAATCGGTGATGCCCTAATATCGACAGCGGGAAGTGACTTAACCAAGGCTGCCATTGAATCAATAGTGAATCTCGATGAGAGCACGTTGTGCATCCAAGGTCCGCCTGGAACAGGAAAAACTTCGTTAGCCGCTAAAGCAATTGCAGAACTGATTCGACGAGGAAAGCGCGTTGGTGTCACATCCAATTCGCACAAGGCAATCGAGAATCTGATGAAGAGAGTTCTTGAAGAAACTAGTGCTCAGCGAGTATCCATGCGTGCATTCAAAATTGGGACAGAGGATTCTTCGAGTGAGCAACAGGGCGATATCGCTGGTGTTGAGTATTCGAAAAGTGCAAAAAAGTTTTTCAACAGTGGCGAAGAGTTCAATCTCGTCGGTGGAACCGCCTGGGCGTTCAGCAATCCAGATGCTGCTGGGAAGGTCGACTACTTGTTTGTCGATGAAGCGGGACAAGTCTCCGTAGCAAACCTTGTTGGAATGTCTTCCAGTACAAAGAACATCGTGTTGCTTGGCGATCAGATGCAGCTCGAGCAACCGATTCAAGGGTCGCATCCTGGCGAAAGCGGAGCGTCGATTTTGGAGTACTTGCTGCAGGATCACGCGACTATTCCGAGTAATCTTGGGGTGTTTCTCGATACGACGCGGCGCATGCATCCGGATTTGTGTGCTGTGGTTTCGTCGGCGGTGTATGAGAATCGACTCCATGCTGAGGCTGGTAACGAGAAGCAGGTGCTGATACCACCGGCAACACTACATGATGCCTTCCCGCGCACTGCGGGCGTTGTGTTTGTTGCAGTCGAGCATGAGGGAAACACGCAAGGAAGCGCTGAGGAAGTGGATGCAATTGCGGCTTTGGTTGATAAGCTGCTTCAGTGTGATGTTTTTGATAAGAGGATGGGCTGCGCAAAGCGTGTGACGTTGAACGACATTCTCATCGTGGCGCCGTACAACATGCAAGTTCGGATGATTGAGGCGCGTCTTCCGGGTGCGAAGGTTGCATCCGTTGATAAGTTTCAGGGTCAGGAGGCGGCGATTGTTATGTTGTCAATGTGCGCGAGCGAGGGGAATACATCGCCGCGCGGGATTGAATTCCTATTCAGCAAGAATCGCTTGAATGTGGCGATTTCGCGCGCGCAGACGATCGCCTTTGTTGTGGGTTGTCCGAATTTGGTGAATACGCCCTGCTCGACAATCGAGCAGATGGGGTTGTTGAATTTCTTTTGCCGATTGTCAGATTGTTCCCCAACAAATTTATCTACTGCAAGAAAGTCGTCAATGAGTAATTGCCAAAGTCATTGTCAGTTCAAGACTTAAGAGCGCTCTGAAATCCTGCGCATCCACCATCTTCGAACCGCAACAAGTGACCAAATTCCCTCGACGATTCCGAAGGGCCATGCTCCTTGCAGAAAGCCGTATATCGAAGCAAGCACGCATGAAAAGGCGAATGCAAGCACAAACCATAACGAGCGTCCCTCGAGTGCGTAGAACAGCAGCATGAGCGACACGGCAACCAATCCGAAGAGTGTGAGAGCATCAAAAATCATTGGGAAAACCAGGTGAAGATTCCGATCAACAGCAATCGTGTCAGTGTTGGGAACCACAATCAAGACTTCGATTGCATATCCGGCGGACATTCCGGCGATGTCGTCGTAAAATCGCCGATGCAATTAGTAACGATGCTGGCTGCCAAGGTAAACCAGATACTCGCCTCGTACGAGTGAGACGAATGACCTGCAATTACCACGGAAGAAACGGATCGCGAGTTGCATTGCCAAACAACCCAGGCAGGTCGTTCTGGTCAATAGTCCGAATTGCTAGATCCGACTTAGTCAAATTATCGAATCCACAAATACTTGCAAACGAACTAAACTTTCCAAACGTGGCTTCGATTTCTCCTGATGAGTGTTTCGCTCGAATTACGCCGGCGGCTTCTTCCAAGATCGTGAATTTGTAATAGTTCAAATATGAAAGAAAAGCAGTTCGATGATTGCGAATTGCGAGCTTCAGCACTGCTTGCGGAAAGATGTTGTACACGCGTTCAGCGCACTTTTCAAAGTCGTTCTTCATCGACTCGCTATAACAAAGAGCGAACGCTATCCCGTCTTTGTACTCAATAGGAAAGTACCAGAGAGCCTCGCACAGCCCGCTTCCGACGATGGCAAAGTCTTCCGGATTGTATTCATCATTTTCGGCATCGGTTAGCGTTGAGCACTTGCACTCCTCACCGAATGCGCGCACTTTGAGAGACGAAGTGAGCTTGTTCTGCGAATCTGCAAATTCTTCATTCGCCCACAACCATTTCCAATTGCTGTAATCGGCAAAGGATCCGAGAAGCTCAATTTGAAACTCATACATCAACGGTTTGCCATTTTCAGCGCCGATTAACTTGAGGGTTCCAGCCTTCAAATCATATTCCCAGCGCCTTTCTTCGCCCAATGTTTGAACCAATTGTTTTAGCTGATGCTGCTTGTCCA